>NZ_LYSO01000024.1:0-70374 GCF_001728935.1 Pseudomonas sp. AP42 | reverse complement strand
CCTAGAGTCATGAAAGTTCTTTCGTTGATCTCGACCAAGGGCGGCGCGGGGAAAACCACCGTCGCCGCCAATCTGGGTGGATTGCTCGCCGACTCAGGTTTGCGGGTGTTGCTGCTGGACCTGGACAGCCAACCGACGCTGTCCAGTTACTACGCCTTGTGCGAGCTCCGAGACGCCGGCAGTTACGAACTCATCTCACAACGGCTCACTGCTCACGAGCAGGTGATCACCACCACCGTGATTCAACGCCTTGAATTGATCGTGTCCAACGACCGCGCCGGGCATATAAACACCCTGCTGCTGCAAGCGGCCGATGGCCGCCTGCGACTGCGCAATCTGCTACCAGCCTTCCAGGGTCGTTACGATGTGCTCATCGTCGATACCCAAGGCGCGCGCAGCGTGGTGGTGGAGATGGCCTTCCTCGCCTCCGATTGCGCACTGTGTCCAGTCCCGCCGGAAATGCTCGCAGCGCGCGAGCTGCGCCGCGGCACGCTCGGGCTGTTTGAGGAATTGGAGCCGTACCGCTACCTGGGGGTCGCGTTGCCGTCAGTGAAGCTGTTGCTCAATCAAGTTAACGCCAATCGCCGCGATACCCGCTTGATTATGGAGAGCCTCCAAGATTCGTTTAAGGCCGATCCTCATGTCAGCCTTTGCGCCACAGTGATTCCCGATCGGGTGGCCTACCTCAATGCGGCCTCACTGGGGCTGCCTGTGCACCGCGTCGACTTTGCCCCACCATCCGGTAGCAGCAGCCCTTGCGCAGCTGACGTAATGCGCGCTTTGGCGCTCGAGTTGTTTCCAGAATGGACCGACCTACTGAGCTCCCCAACAGCGTACGAAACTAGCCAAACGTCAACAGCCGGTAGCCGGCTTATCCGTCGCGACTGATCGGAGGATGTGTGATGAAGCCGCCGACCTCCGAAGAAATCACACGTCAACTGCAGCAAGCCCATTTCCCGCAGAAGTCGGACCGTGAGGTCACGGCCGCTCCCGTCGGCGACACACCGATGGTCGTCAGCCTCGAGCAACTGCATCCCTACGAGCTCAATCCGCGATTCATCCGCAACCCGCTGTATGACGAGCTCAAAGCCTCGATACGTGAACGCGGCCTGGACCAGCCGCCTTCCATAACGCGTCGCCCGAATGAGCAGCATTTCATCATCCGCAACGGCGGCAACACCCGCTTGAGCATCCTCGGTGAGTTATGGCAGGAAACCCGCGAGGAGCGTTTCTTTCGTATCCATTGCCTGTTCCGTCCCTGGCAATCCGAATCGCATGCCTTGCTTGGGCACTTGATCGAGAGTGATTTGCATGGCCAGCTCACGTTCATCGAGCGAGCACTGGCTGTGGCGAAGCTCGAGGACATGTTTCAAGAGCCTGGCGCCCCCCTGAGCCAACGTGAGCTCTCCGCGCGCTTGAGTCAAGGTGGGTACCCTGTCTCGCAATCTCATATCAGCCGAATGTTCGAGGCGCTCGAGCATCTGCTACCTGCAATTCCACAGGTCCTCTATGCAGGTCTCGGCAAGCCCGCTATCGAGCGGCTCATCACACTGCGGCGCCGAGCGGAGTCGACCTGGAACCAATATTTCGGTGATGCCCAACAATTCGCGCTGCTGTGGCTAGAGGTGTTGTCGACATTCGACGGTGAAAAATCCGAACTGGATGCGAGTGAGCTGCAGGACGAGCTGATCGCCAAAATGGCCGTGATCCTGAACCAGACGCCCCGCCTGCTGGCCCTGGAAATGCACCAGGAACAGCGTGTGCCGCCTCACGCCTCAAACAACGCTCACCCTCTGCCTCAAAGCTTGGAAGACGATCCTCCACACCCGTCACCAGAAAACATGGACGCCTCCGAAACATCAATCGAGTCGTCCAGTCCCGAGCAACGACGAAGTGGCGGCGACCCAATGTCGGCGAAAGAACCCCGCCTTTCCCATATTCGACAGGCATTAAGCGACGAGCTGCCGGCTGTGAAGCAGCCCGGCGGTATTCACGATGTTCAGTCACCGGTGAGCTCAGCTACACCCCACACCACCATGCTGGATGGCATCCGTGGCTTGCGCGAGACCTGCGCTGCACTGGCGACCGATCTAGCCAAATATGCCGACGCCAGTGCATTGGTCAGGCCGCAAGCTGACGGCCTGGGCTTCACCCTGTCATTGGAGTACCGCGAGCGGCTCAGCCCGCGATACACCGGCATTCAGCTTCTGCTCTCAGCCCTGCTGCGTTTGCAAGATGACGTGGCCTGGGAACAACGTCAGCAGTTGCCGGCCGCGTTGTTTGGTCAGCTGCTGATCGGGGCCTACGACCTGCCATTTGCCGAACGCCCCTCTCTGACAGTTGGCCTCGAGCGGCTCCCCGATGCCCAGTTGGAGCAACTATTTGCGTTGATCCGCCACGCCCGGCGGCTGATCGATATGACGCTGTCGCCCACTCGTTAACGTGAGGAACTGCCTCATGACCACGACTTTTAACCTATTGAACCACGCCATGTTGAACCAGGTGTTGTATGAGCTGCGCCATGGACGCCTGCAGCGGTGCAAGGCCTTGGGGCTGGCCGATGAAGACATCGAGGTACTGCAGTCGCTACCACCAACCACCTTGTCCCATCTGGCGCACTCGTCCATAGCCTGGGTGGAGGTCAAAGTCGACACGACCGTGCTGCGACGCCTCATCGCCCAGGCCGAACGGGACGAACAAAACGAGCGGCTGATCAACCGGGCTCTCAAATTAGGCGCGAGTTCCAGCATCATGTACCGCTGCTTTGGCCTGGACCATTCGGAAACCGCGCTGCGTCGTCGCGTGCTTAAAATCGAGACCCACCGCGGTCGACCGGTTCAGCTCAGCGAAGCGCAAGAACATGCCGTATGGAACCGCTGGAGCCAACTGCGGGGAGACGATCCGGACAACGATCCACTGGACGCGATGATGATGCTGGCGGAGGAACAACACATCAGCCTGACCCTGATCTGGCAGCAGATTGAACTGTACGGAGGTGCGCCATGCTGAACTTCTACCAGGTCGACTGGCAGGATGTGGTGCGCCAGTGCTACGACGCGCTCCGGCGACGCTTGGAGTGGCAGGCGTCACAGGCCCAAATGGCTGCCTCCACTGCGGAGGCACCGCTACGAACCATCTACTATGGCGACAATGATCCGTTGCCCCAAGCGTTGCTGCTTGATCGCCGGCTGACGCCGCTGGAGCGCAACACCTGGCAGGTGTTGCGCTGGTTGATCACCGAACGCCGGGTGAAAACTCCTCGCTACCAGGACCTGCAGCCCTACCTGGCCACCAGCCCCTGCGGTTCCCAGGCATCACGCGAAACCATCGCCCGAGCGCTCAACGTACTCCGCACGACCCGCTGGCTCAGCTTGGTCGACCGATCCCGCGATGCGCAAGGCTGCTTGCGGGGCTGCGTTTACGTGCTGCACGGTGACCCGTTGACTCCCGCCGAACAGCTTGAGCTCGACGGCGGCTACGCATCGCTGCTCCAGCAGAACCTCACCCACGCCACGAAAGGCGTGCGTGACGTGGCGCAGCATGTGATTGAGGAGCTTTACGCAGACCCACAAGTGGCGGCGGTCGATAAGGAGAAACTCGCCTCACCTGCTATGCCAGCTCAGCAGCAATCGCTACCGCTAACCAGCGAAGGTGCGGAAAATTCCGAACCTGGAAAAAGCCACCAGGTTCAAACTGCAGGCGCATCGCCAGCGGATTCCGAACCCTGCAGCAACGCGCCGATTTCGACTGTGATTCGGAATGCCGACGCCGACCGTACAGTACAAAAAGAGAAAAGCAAAACAAGTACGGTACTGGCGCAGGTGGAGTTTGGCCAAGCCCGATGGCCAGAAGACCTACCACTAAGCCCAACCGAGCGTCGCCTGGCCATCCAGGCGATGCGCCAGCTCAAACCTGAACAGCAACAAGCAGTGATCAACGAAGCGGCGGTGCGGTGCGCCCGCGGCGAGATCCGCAAACCGGTTGCCTACCTGATGGGCTTGATCAAGCGCGCATGCCAAGGGGAATTTACCTTGTGGGCGGCCCGTGCCGAGACGACTACACCAGTGACCACGTCCCACAGCGATCCGAAGGTGGAACCGCCCTGCGAGCGTCCACGGCGTAGCGGCGAACGCACGGCCTCTCCACTCGCCTTGGCCTGCCTGGAGGAACTGAAGCAACGTTGTCGCGGCATAGGCGCAGCGCCTTAAGACTGGACGTCAGCGGAATCAATGCCGGTGCCATCAAATCCAGGGAAACCCACTGCCTGTAAATGCGAGTGAACCACCTTCGCGTTGATCCGCGCCGTGCCTCACTGAACAGCCCATTGTCTGCGTCATTCCGACGGCGAGGTACTGGCGATGGTCGATCACTATCAGCTCAACCTGGGCTCCCTGCGCAGCAGCATCACCCTCACGCTGCACACCCATCATGCCGCGCGGTTGTGGCAAGGCCGCATGGCCCGCGAAGGTGTGCACCCCATCATGGGCATGGCCGGCTACATCAGCGTCACCAACCTGCTCAAGCACGCGAGCAGCCAGGACGACCCATTCGCTGACTGGTTCATGCTCCAGCTGGAAGACAAGCTGCTGCAGGCCAAGGCCGAAATGCTTACATTGACCAGCCAGATCAGCCAGGTGGAACGCGACCTGCCCACCCAAGTCGATGTCGGCGACAACCTCAACATCCATCCAGTCACTTTGCCGCTGTTCATCGGCAGCCAGCTCGGCTTTCTCGCGGTCTACCTGCTGACCGACTACGACACCTTGGTGCGCCGCGTGCTGCTCGCCCATCACACCGCCTTGATCGGCCGCAGCGACATGGAGGTCTGGATCGATCGTGGCGCCCATCTGCTGCGCAGCCTGTTCGGTTTAGCGCAGCGTTACCGCCTGGCCGGGGTCAGCCGGGATGACATGGCCGCGAACAACGCCCGCGCCCGCGAGGCCATTGACAAGTTCGGCACGCCACCGCGAAACATTCTCGAGGGCAGCCGCCGCTCCCAATTTGCCCCACCCATCGCGCGCGGCTCCACGGCCTCGATTCGCGATGAGCCGGATCAGGCAGAGGCTCAGCCCGCACAGGACGTTCCGTCTGAAGGGGGTGAAGCATGACCTTGGCCGAGGCAATCGCCCGGCGTTTGTCAGCGGATGCCTATCGCGAGTTCGAACAAGGTGCCTCCCTAAAAGGCCTTTTAAAGCCTTTTAAGGGTAAGGGGGATCTGCAGCAGTTCGCCGAGACGATCCTGCGCCTGCGCGCCAGGGTCGCCGGACTGATGGGGGTGATGCTGACCATCATGGCGCAGTCTCCCTTCTCGCTGCTGGACCTGCGATTGGTCGTCCAGCACAGCGCCTCCGGAACCGATTTCCTGCGCTGGCGCAGCTCGGACTTCCAGCGCATGGGGGTACAGGTGTGGCAGCAAGCGATGGCGCTTCCGCATCTGGCGCCTTCGCTGCGGGAGGCGCTGTACCAACTGGAGGTCAACCGCGTCACCCTGAACCTGCAGATGAGTAGCCTGCAGTCACTGTATCGCCAGGCCGAAACCGGCGTCAGCAAGCTGCACGCCGCCGAGACCCTCTTCGATCTATCCCGTTCCCCCACCAAGGAGTAGCAAGCATGAGCACTTTTTTTGTTGGTGAAGGCAACATCGGCAGCGCCCCGGAGTTTCAGGAGTTCAACAACCCCCCGGATGAACCGCGACGCCTGTTGCGGCTGAATGTCTATTTCGACAATCCGGTACCGCGCGAAGGCGGCTACGAGGATCGCGGCGGCTACTGGGCCCCCGTCGAGCTCTGGCACCGGGACGCCGAGCACTGGAGCACCCTGTACCAGAAAGGCATGCGCATCCTGGTCGAGGGCCGGACGGTCAAGGATGAATGGGAGGACAGCGAGGACAACGCGCGGGTGACGTTCAAGGTGGAGGCCCGACGCATCGGCATCCTGCCCCACCGTCTGGCCTCGGTGTCCATGCGCGAAAAGGCCAATGAAAGCAGCGGCTCCGGACGCAAGGGGGCTAGCAAGAAGACCCCACGCAAGACCGGCTAAGCGGGTGGTCCTCAGAGGAATCACGGCCTGCAGCGAGATACCCCTGAGGACTCGCTGCCCGCTCGGCGCGCAACGCTGGATACTGCAGGTGGTTCAATGCCGCCGGGGCTCTCCCCGCTGATCAGCATCCAGCAGCTGCGTCACCTCAGCCAGGTACTGGTCCAGAGCAAGAAATGCCCGCCAGTGCGCCTGGCTTTCCTGAACCCATGCGATCAACCTCGCGCGCGCCTTCGGATTGTCCGGTTCCAGGTGGGTTGCCATGAACAACTCGTAGGCCTTGAGCGCTAACGCATCTGCCTCACGCTCGTTAGATCCGTCCAAGCCGTAACCTCCGTTTTGACAGGTGGGTTATCACACTCAATTTGAGTGATACGCCTCATAGGGTTGCTAGTCAACCTTACAAGGCGTTCATATATTCGGGTTGCTGGTCAACCATACGGGTCGAATTGGAGAGCGCCCCCGTTGCCAGTCAAAGAGCCTAGCCCACAACACATCGGTCGCCAGTTGGCGAAATATCGCCGCGCACGTGGTTTGACCCAAGAGCAAGTCGGCGAGTGTCTGGAAATCGGCGCCGAAGCCGTATCGCGCTTTGAACGCGGCGTGGTCGAACTGACCGTCAACAAGCTGCTGCAGTTGGCCGATATGTACGGCTGTCCCGCCGATGAGCTGCTGCTAGCCATCAGTCCTCGCCCCCAGGACCAAGGCCAGAGAATTGCGTCCCTGATCAACGAGCTTGGCGAAGCAGATAAAAAGTTTGCCTTGGAGTTTCTGCAAACGCTGGCCGCTCACCTCGCGCGAAGGAAGTAACCTTTCACCGCCATTGAACCGCCGATATGATCTCGGCGCATTCGGGTTTTCGCTGGTTCTCTCACGCCACACCGCCACCCTATCGGTACCTCACCGAGAGGGCCCTCGTATGCGCCTGTTTATTTGCGAAAAACCATCTCAAGCCCGCGACATCGCCCGCGTGCTGCAGGCCAGCCGGCGTGACGACGGCTGTTTGCAAGGCCAGGGGGCCACTGTCACCTGGTGCATGGGCCATCTGCTGGAAACAGCACCGCCTGAGGCTTACGGTAATTACAAACGTTGGTCGCTGGAGGACCTGCCGATCATCCCTGCCCACTGGCAGTTGGTGGTCAAACCCAAGGTCGCCAGCCAGCTGAAGGTCATTCAGCAACTGCTGCGCTTTTGCTCCGAGGTGGTCATCGCCACGGACGCCGACCGTGAAGGCGAGATGATCGCTCGGGAAATCCTTGAGCGCTGTCAGTACCAGGGACCGATTCTGCGCCTGTGGCTCTCCGCCCTCGACGATGCCTCGATTCGCCGTGCACTGGGCACGCTACGCCCAGGTGAGCAGACCTTGCCGCTGTACCACTGCGCCTTGGCACGCTCACGCGCGGACTGGCTGGTGGGTATCAACCTGAGCCGGCTCTTCACCCTGCTCGGGCGCCGCGCCGGCTTCGACGGCCTGCTGCCGGTGGGGCGTGTGCAAACGCCGACGCTGCGTCTGGTGGTCCAGCGTGATCGGGCGATAGCAGGCTTCGAGTCTCAGCCGTTCTGGACGGTCGATGCGCAGCTGGAGGCGGACGGGACGCTCTTTCAGGCGCGCTGGCAGCCACCGACCGCAGCCTGTGACGAAGCCGGTCACTGCATTCACGAAGTGGTCGCACAGAGCGCGGCGCGACGCTTGAGCCAGCAGGGGACTGCCCAGGTCCGCCGCATCGAGGTCGAGCGCGTGCGCGAAGGCCCGCCGCTGTCGTTCGATCTGAGCACGCTGCAGGAGATCTGCTCGGCTAAGCTTGGCCTCGGTGCCCAGGAAACCTTGGCGGTGGCCCAAGCCCTGTATGAAACCCACAAGGCAACGACCTACCCACGCACCGACTGCGGCTACCTGCCGGAAAGCATGCTGGATGAGGTGCCGCGCGTACTCCACGCCCTGGCGGCGGCCGCCCCGTCACTCGGACAATGGCTGAAGGAGGCTGACCCCAGCCGACGCTCCCGGGCCTGGAACAGCAGCAAGATCACCGCCCACCACGGCATCATCCCCACTGCTGTGATGCTAGACCTGACCCAGCTCTCCGAACGCGAGCGGGCGGTTTACACACTGATTCGCGCCCGTTACCTCGCACAATTTCTGCCCGACCATGAGTACCTGAAAACCCAGGTGGTGTTGCACAGTGACGAAGATCAGTTACTGGCGCGCGGCAAGCAAATCCTGGCACGCGGCTGGAAGGCGGTGATCGACGAGGCCGACGGCAACGAACCTCTAGAGCAAACCCAACGCTTGCCCACACTGCGCGAGTCGGCAGCGGTGGCAGTGACCGACACCACGGTCAACGCGCAGCGCACACAGCCCCCCAAGCCCTATACGGAAGGCACACTGGTCAAGGCCATGAAAACCATCGCCAACCAGGTGGATGACTTACGACTCAAACAAAAACTCAAGGACAGCTGCGGCCTCGGGACCGAGGCCACCCGAGCGGCGATCATCCAGGGCCTGATCGATCACGGGTACCTGACCAAGAAAAAACGCAACCTAGTCGCCTCGGCGGCGGCACACACCTTGATCGAGGCCGTGCCGGCGGAGGTCGCCGATCCGGCGCTGACCGCACTCTGGGAGCAGGCACTTGATCGTATTGAGACGGGACAGTTGAGCGTCGAAACCTTCCTCGCCAGGCAGGCGGAATGGCTGACCCGGCTGGTGCATGGCCACGCTTCGCTCACCATGCCGCCAACGCTTACCAAAGGCCCGCGCTGCCCCGTGTGCCGCAGCGCCATGCACCAGCGCAAAGGCCGCACCGGCAGCTTCTGGTCGTGCACCCGCTATCCCGAGTGCAAGGGCACCAAGCCGGTCGCCAAACCCAAGCGCACCAAGCAGCCAGGCGCCTTCTGAGCGGGCATGTGTGACTTGACGGCGTACGGCAGCACTGGTGTAGTGATCAGGTCCGTCGCCGCTTGGCGACCCCAGACCGATTCGCTCCGGGCAGCTCGGTCAGACTCGAAGAGTTCGGAGCCGCATTTCACTTTTTCTTCGGATTTCTCCCCAGCGTTTCAGGTCCCCAAAGTGGATGACCCGTGCGGCTTGGTGTCAGGTCTCAGGGGTCATCCGCTTTGGCGACGATGCTCAGCACCGGTGCCCGCCGGCGAAACACTGGGCACCTTTTGTGCGCGGATGCGTGCCAGTTGATTTCGACCCAGGCCACGACAAGGGTCGGTTGATCCAGGTGGATCGACAGCGGAGGTTTTGCGATGAAGTCCGGTGTCACGTTACCGGGTCAAGGGTGGTCTAGCTCTTCCTAGCCTGATGACCGTCGGGCTATTTTTTCGTCACGCAGAATCCATTGAGTGCCACCCACTTCCGCCCGTCCAAGCCTCCCCCAATCGACTGTTGACGAGTCGTTGGCGCCGTTTTATAGATGAACTGCACACCGCTGTCGTTGACAGCGTCCAGGTAGCTGGAACCTTTAAGGCTACGCCCGTTTCGGGTGGTTCTCCCCCAGTGCGATCAGCGCTCGGCAGCTCGCACGGTCACCGAACTTTCGGTGATGAGCGCCCTTCTACCGATCACGCTTTCTTTGCACCTCCACCTTGCGGAACTCACCAGCCGCCAGGGCCGGTGGATATCCGCGTTTCTGCTGAACAGGAGATCCACCATGACCACTGCAAGCAATAATGCTCCCACCACCTACTTCAACCTGCACACCCAAGGCATTGGTTACTTAAACCGCGTTCGCGAAGTCCCTGTACGTCGCGGGCAACCGTTCATGGCCTGTGACATTGCCGCCTTACACGGTGCCTCGGACGACGTCGAGTACACGCGCTTCGACTGCAAGGTCTCCAGCGGTGAAGCCGAACGGCTGATTCGTGAACACCTGGAAGACGTCCGTGCTGAACGTAAGGTCCTGATCGCGTTTCGCATTGGCGACCTTTGGGTTGACCCCTTTCTTTACGAAAAAGGCGAGCGTAAAGGCCAACCCGGTGCCAGCCTCAAAGGCCGGCTGATCTTCATCGAGTGGATCAAGGTCGATGGCCAGTTCAGCTACCGAGCACCTGCTCGCACCGACTCCCCCGCCGCTATCGACGCTGCAGCGGAATCGGACCAAGCCGACACCGTCGCCGAACAGCACCAACCCGCCTCTGCCCCCGCGCGCAATTCCACCGCAGCACGTCAGTCTGCCTGAGGCACATTGACCGCCACCAACAGGCGCTCCCACGAGCGCCTGTTATCCACTCACGTCGGAGGCCGTCATGGAAAGTTTCTGGCTCTGCGAGGAATGCCTGCAAGCGGTCGCGCATGACGATTTCAGCGCGCTTTCGCTGTACTACAGCGAGGCTGAAATCGAGCAACGCATCGCGCACCTGCGCACCGAACTGCAGGCCCTGATGCCACTGAGCGCCGATTTCGATCTGCAGAACGGCGCCGGCATCGAGTCCTTTTCCACCCGAGCGTGCGAGGGATGCCAAAGCCCGCTACACGGTGCGCGTCATCGCTTCACGCGTCTGTGAATCCTGCACTCCCCCAGGGGGCGCTCCATCTCCTACGAGGAATTGCCCATGAACATTGCCCTGAACCTGGTCGACGCGCTCGACCCGGCATTGGCCCAACGCGCCCATGAGGATGCACTGATCACCGAAGCCCTGCAGTTGCTGGATCAACGTTACTTCCAGCGCGGCGAACTGCTGTTGACCCCCTCCGACGCTGCAGCCTACCTGAAACTGCGGCTCGCCCCTTACCAACACGAGGTGTTCGCGCTGCTTTGCCTGGACTCACGCCATCGCGTGCTCAGCTTTGACGAACTGTTCACCGGCAGCATCGACGGCGCCTCCGTCTATCCACGCGAGGTCGTGATCAAGGCGCTGGAGCACAACGCCGCCGCCGTGATCTTCTGTCATAACCACCCTTCCGGTTGCCCGGAACCGAGCCCCGCCGACCGGGTACTCACCAAACGCCTGACCGAGGCCCTGGCCCTGGTTGAGGTGCGCGTCCTGGACCACATCATCGTCGGCTCAGGCACCCCGCTTTCGCTCGCCGAAAATGGCTGGATCTGACAGCCCACTCCCTCCCAGGAGGTCACCGCCAGTTCGGGGTGGCCTCTGCGCCTCTTGAGAACCATCATGCCCCCATCCTTTCGCAATCCCTTCCTTCGCGGTTTCCGCGACCTGAGCTACGAACGCGTCGTCCAAATCAGCTAGGCCGACAATTGTCCACCCTGCTACCGCCCTCTGCACCCGGCGCAAATCCAACTGCCCAATGAGGGCATCAATTCCAACCCTGCCTGTTCGATGACAACTGCGCGGTCATCACCGACGGCCGAAGCGTGCCCAGATTTGTCCGCATGCGCTGCCTGGGCGCCGGCCTGGGGAGTAGCGTGATCTAGCAGACCATCGGCCATCAACTTGGATGCCCGATGCATCTTGGTGACCTCCCCAGCGAAGAGGCAGCACGGACCCTGATCGACTTGTTGGCCTTTTCCACGGGGCACTACAGCCGCAGTTGGGAGACCAGCTCTGCCCACCTGCCAACGACGGAATTCGAGTACCTGCAAGAGCGCGCTTGGCACCCTTCACCGACAGGCTTCTTCGAGTGCTTCGAACTCAGCAGCCATGCCGTGGGGTGCAAGCTGTACTCGACCTCCTGGAGCATGGAGGCCGAAGGGCACTGCGGCTGCAGCGCCAGCGAAGTCAGCACCCGCATGCGCGATGACGATGTCCCGCCCGTGTTGTACAGCTGTTGCTTCTGGCAGGTCACGCCGACACCCGCTTGCTGATCTTTGACCCCGACGCAGCGCCACTCCCGGAGTTGTCCCAATTCACTGAAGACTGACCCAAGGCGCCCCACAGGGCGCCTTTTTCATGAGTGCTTCTCGGTAATCCGGACGGCCAGATTCGGTTTTTCGGTATGAGCGCGGCTCGCACTTTCGCCAAGGTATCGGCAACTTCTGTCGAGACCCGGACATGCATACCCCCACACTCTCCACCCTCGGACTGATGATCGCGCTGGCCGGCTGCAACACGTCGCCACCGGCGCCCGCCCCAGCAGCGCCATCAATATCGCCGGCCTCACTGCAGAAGCAGAAACCCACGCTACCTTTATGGGTCCGCCAGGACCGATACACCCTGGCTAATACACAGCCGACCCTGGAGCAGCGCCAGCCGTTGTATCAGCTCATTAACGTGCAGATCGCGCCTGCTCTGCACGCGAATGTCGGGGAGGCACTGCGTCACGTGCTGCAACGGTCGGGTTACTCACTCTGCCCCGACAGCGCAGCGGTAGATCGGTTGTTCAGCCGCCCACTACCCGCCGTGCACCACCAACTCGGACCGATTTCGCTGCTGGACGCCTTGACCATCATCGGCGGTCCCGCCTGGAGGATCAACATCGATCCGGTCGACCGGACCGTCTGCTACACCCTCCGCTCGCCACAGCCCAAACCGCCACTCTCGACATCGGAGATTGCGCCATGAAGGTCGACCGTTTTCAGGCCCTAGTGATCGGCGGCCTATGCCTTGGCGCCGCCGTGCTGGCTGGCGAAACGTACAACCAACACCAGCAACTGGCCGAGTTCCAGGCCGCAGCCCGCGCTGCCCCCGCCGACCCGGCGCCCGCCTTGCGGCGCGACATCGATGCGCTCGGCAATACCCTCGCGACACTGCAACCGCAGGTGGCGGCGCTGGGAGACGCGCAAGGTCAGCACGCTTCGGCGCAGACGACGATCAGCCAGCAGTTGGATGAGATGGCCGTGTCGCTTAAGGCCGTTCAAGCGGCACCGAGTGGGCCGAGCAGCGCCGACTTTAGTGCACTGGAACAGAGGCTTGGCAGGACAGAAGTTGCGCTTGAGACCCTGTCGGCACGAGCCTCCGTGCCCGCGGCCGACACACGACCGGCGGCGCCCGTGAGCCAGAAAGCCAAGGCCAAAGCCCCGGCGCCGCCGTTAACCCTGCTGGGTATCGAGACCCGAGGCGTGGTGAGGTTCGTTGCCGCCCTGCCCACCGGTGCCCACTCGCTGTCGACCGTGCACCTGCTGCAGCCCGGCGACAGCCTGAACGGTTGGCAGCTGCGCACGATCCGCGAGGACGAGGCCGTGTTCCACGTCCCCGGCCATGGCGATCGCACACTGCCCCTGCCGTGAAGAGGTGTTTATGCTGCGACTCTCCGCCCTCTCGCTGATCCTGCTCCCCACCTGCCTGCTGGCAGAGCCAAGATGGAGTGCACCGAACAGGCTCGGCTCAGACCAGCAGTACAGCGATCAGGCACCACTGGATCGCCAGCCTTCGGACGCGACACAGGCCAAAGTGTGGGGGCTAACGGATGACGAATGGGCCAAATTTGAGCAACTGCAGGCCGGGCCTCGCCACTACTGGTCGCCGCAGCTCGACCCTCTCACCACCCTGGGCGTGGAGGCTGACTCTGAGCAGGAGCGGCAACGCTACGCCGAACTGCAGGTTCGCCTCGAAGCCAAACGCGCCGAACGCGAGCTGGCTTACCAGAAGGCCTACACCGCCACGTGGGCACGACTGTTTCCGGGAATGCTGCCGGTGCAGGGTCTGGCCGATGAGTCTGCAACGTCGAGCAACACCCGCTATGCCCTGTTCGTGGAAGAACGCTGCCCGGCCTGCGCGACCAACACCCAGCAGTGGCTCCGTGCCGGCGCCCGCCTGGACGTGTACCTGGTCGGCAGCCAGGGTGACGACGCGAATCTCAGAAACTGGGCGCGTGGCGCTGGCATTACTCCAGCCCAGGTTAGCAGCGGTCAGGTCACCCTAAACCACGACCGCGGCCGGTGGTTCGCCCTGGGCGCCACCCGCCCGTTGCCGGCGCGCTTTCAGCAGGTGGACGGGAAATGGCAGCGTATCGACTGATCCTCGCGCTGGCCTTGATCAGCGTAGCCGTCGCCCAGGCGGACGCCCTGCCTCCGCCCGCGTACCAGTTGGCCGCCGCGCGGGCTGGCATCCCCGCCTCGGTGCTGTTCGCCATCGCCCTGCAGGAGAGCGGCACCCCGCTACGCGGGCGTATCATGCCCTGGCCTTGGACCTTGAATGTCGCCGGCACACCGCAGCGTTTTGCCAGTCGCGATGAGGCCTGTGCTGCACTCAGCCTGGAACTCACACGCTATGACCCCAAGCGCATCGATGTCGGTCTGGGGCAGACCAACCTTGGCTACCACCCGGACCGCTACCCCAGCGCCTGCAGTGCACTCGATCCACGGGCGAACTTGGCCGTCACCGCCGAGCTGCTGCGTGCGCACTATGCCGAGGTGGGTGACTGGGTCGTGGCTGCTGGGCGCTATCACCGACCGGCCGGCGGTGCGCCCGCGGCGCGCTACCGTACACAGTTCAGTCGGCACTGGCAGCGCATCCAAGCGATCGCGTCCCTTCGCGGAGGGTCACAGCCATGAGTCTCTCGCGTTTGGCGGCGCTGGCCATTTGTCAGTGGCTGTCCCTCACCGCGTTCGATGCCCCCGCCAATCCCCTGCCCGATGCCGTCTTGGAGTTGCCCGCCCCCGACAAAGCCCCAGATCCACGCGCGCTGAACTGGGTGCTGCCGGTGCACAGCGCGCGCCTCACACCGGGCACCGTGCCACATAGAACGTTGGACCTGCCGGGCATCACTCCACTGTTCTTGGTCGGGCAGGATCCCGCCTCTTTGGACTGGTTGTCGCGGCACGCGCAGGCCCTGCAGGACCTGCGCGCCAGCGGTCTGGCGGTCGAGGTCGCAGACGCTCAGGGCCTGCGCCGCATCCAGGCGGCGGCCCCCGGGTTGAACATCTGGCCGGTGAGTGGCGACGACATCGCCGAACGGCTGGAACTGGGGCACTACCCGGTGCTCATCACGCCCACTGGCCTGGAACAATGAGGGATCATCATGGGCGACCATGCGATGGAGTCACTGCTGCGCCCTGCAGTTGAGCTGTACACCGTGGGCATCTGCGCCGGTGCCGGCGCTCTCTGCTTACACTCGCCCTGGGCGGTGGCACTGTCGCCCGAGGTGGGGATGGGCATGGCCCTGGCCTACACCGCGTTCGGCATCAAGCGGCTCAACGAGGCCCGGATTGTCCTGCGCTATCGACACAACATCCGTCGCCTGCCGCGCTACTCGCTGACCAGTCGACAGATTCCGGTGAGCCGCAAGCGTCTGTTCATGGGGCGTGGTTTCCGCTGGACTCGCCTGCACACCCAGCGCCTGCTCGAGGCTCAGGACCCGGCGCTGGCCTGCTATGTGAACCAATCGGTTGCCTATCGGTGGGCCAGGCGCCTAGAGCGTCTGTTGGAAAAGGCGCCTTCAGGGCTCTCGCTGTTGCCCCGCCTGACCGCCTGGGACAACCCACTCAATCCGGTACGCCCGCTGCCACCGGTTGGGGGCTCGCCGCTGCTGCACGGCGTCGAGCCGAGTGAGCAGGAAGCTACCTTGCCGCTGGGTGAGCGTGTTGGGCACACCTTGGTGTTGGGCACCACCCGGGTCGGCAAGACGCGTCTGGCGGAGGTCTACATCACCCAGGACATCCACCGGCCAACTCAAGAGGTGGTGATTGTCTTCGACCCCAAGGGCGACGCCGACCTGCTCAAGCGCATGTACGTGGAGGCACGGCGCGCCGGCCGCGAACACGAATTTTACGTCTTTCACCTCGGGTGGCCGGAAATCTCCGCACGCTACAACGCCATCGGCCGCTTCGGTCGCATCTCGGAAGTGGCTACCCGTATCGCCGGACAGTTAAGCGGCGAAGGCAACTCCGCAGCATTTCGCGAGTTCGCTTGGCGTTTTGTGAACATCATTGCCCGGGCGCTGATCGAACTGGGCCGGCGTCCAGACTACCTGCAGATCCAGCGCCATGTGGTGAACATCGACGCGCTGTTCATCGAATATGCTCAACATTTCTTCGCCCACCACGACGCGCAGGCCTGGGAATCGATCGTGCAAATAGAAGGTCGCCTCAACGAGAAAAATGTGCCAAGGCACATGATTGGCCGGGAAAAGCGAGTGGTCGCCATCGAGCAGTACCTGGCTGCGAAGCGCATCTTTAACCCGGTGATGGATGGTCTGCGCTCGGCCGTGCGTTATGACCGCACCTACTTCGACAAGATCGTCGCCTCGTTACTGCCCCTGTTGGAAAAGCTCACCAGTGGCAAGACGGCGCAACTGTTGGCCCCCAACTACGCCGACCTGGACGATCCGCGGCCGATCTTCGATTGGCTGCAGATCATTCGCAAGCGTGGCATCGTCTACGTCGGTCTGGATGCATTGTCGGATGCCGAAGTCGCCGCCGCCGTTGGCAACTCGATGTTTGCCGACCTGGTCTCCGTGGCCGGGCACATCTACAAGCATGGCATCGATCACGGCCTGCCGGGTTCCTTCAGCGCGGCGGAAAAAGTGCCAATCAACCTGCACGCCGACGAGTTCAACGAGCTCATGGGCGATGAGTTCATCCCGCTGATCAACAAGGGCGGCGGTGCGGGTATCCAAGTTACTGCCTACACCCAGACCTTGAGTGACATCGAGGCGCGCATCGGCAGCCGGGCCAAAGCCGGCCAGGTCATCGGCAACTTCAACACCCTGCAGATGCTCCGTGTACGGGAAACCGCGACCGCGGAACTGCTGACCAATCAACTGCCCAAGGTCAACGTGCAGACCCGCACGCTGGTCTCTGGGGCGACGGACACCGCAGACCCCGAAGCACGTACGGACTTCACCTCCTCCTCGCAGGACCGTGTCACTACCACCGCCGTCCCCCTGATCGAGCCCGCACACATCATCGCCCTGCCCAAGGGGCAGATGTTCTCATTCCAAGAAGGCGGGCAATTGTGGAAGGTGCGCATGCCGCTGCCCACACCGGCCAGCGACGATGCGATGCCAGCGGATCTGCAGACCCTGGCCGCGTGCATGCGCGACACGTACAACGCCAACGCGGGTAATTGGTGGACCAGCGCAGAAGGTGCGCCGACAGTCGACTTCGATCCCGAAATGCCACCGCCTGGGCGTAGACGCACACCATAAGTGTTCCGACAACAACCCCATAGCGCTGGAGTTCATATGCCCACCACTGCAACCAGCCAACCACCTGTTCAACGAAGTTCGAGGTTCATATTCGGCACGGTCGAGCTGTGCCTAAAGTTACTCGGCCTGCTGTTCGCCTCACTGCTGTTCTCCATCGTCCTGGAGTTCGTGGGCATGCTGTGGTTCTGGCCGGAACAGGGCTGGCATCATAGCCATGCCATGTGGCTGAGTGAACTGGTCTGGCTCAGCGACCATTTCAAGAGCTCACTGCTCGTACAAGAACCGGCACAAGCAACCGCCAAAGTACTTCAACACCTCAATGAGTGGGTCGTGGTCCGGTCCGGATGGGCACAATCCGACACCCAACTGAAGCTGCTCAGTCGTGAGCCGTCACTGCAAGGGCAGTTTGCCCAAGTCTACGTCGTGGTACAGGACTATCTGCTGGCAGCGTTGTTCACGGTCCTCACTTTCGTGGTGCGCCTGGCTGTCCTCGCTCTGGCTACGCCCCTGTTCCTGCTCGCGGTGATCACCGGTGCCGTGGACGGGTTGATGCGACGCGACCTTCGCAAGTTTGGGGCGGGCCGGGAGAGCAGCTTTGTCTACCACCGCGCGAAGCGGACATTGCTGCCGCTGATGGTGAGCCCGTGGCTGATCTACCTTTCTCTGCCTTGGTCACTCAACCCCAATTGGGTCTTGCTGCCTTGCGCCACGTTGCTGGGGTGCATGGTGGCGATCACTGCTGCGACGTTCAAAAAATATCTTTGATTGGCAGCTCATCGCCCCAGTGGACGCTCGAGAATGCTTCACCCATCGATCGATTTCGGGCTAGATTCCAACGACCCGATTAGGATCGGATTGAACTTGTGCTTGGAGCGCGTCAATGATCGAGCAAGACTCAAAACTTCAATCGACAACACTGACTGTGTGCTTGCTAACACGGCACGCTGACAGTGCCGAGGAGGTTTTATGACCGGCGAAAATTCGAGCGAGATGCTGGAGGGACTGTTCAAACTGCTCACGGAAATTCGGCCAGCGCTGACACCCAGGCCCAGGCTGTCGAGTTACGAGACGAAAATGCTCCGTGACCAAGGCGTGACAATCACTGATTTTGGGGACTACGCGCTGCTGACCGGGCCGCCACTATGGCCAGATCGAACACTGTATCGAGTGGCTGGCCGAGCAGGCGGAGATCCCCGCCAGAAGCTTGTTGTTCCGGCCGCAGCACCTTGGGGATGACACCTTTGGTTTTGTCGGTTTTCAGCTAACGGACGCAGTCGGCCTGCTTATTTACATGGAACACCTCGGAATCATGGTTTCCGCCGAGCTGCTGGTGAATGCGCTTTTGCCAGGGCTCGAGTCGCGCACACTGCTGACTGCATCCGAACATTCAATTTTGACCTACAAACTGTGGGCCGGCAGGCGCTGTATGGTCCTACGCTCAACGGCAAAACCCGAACCGGGTGCAAAGTCGGAGCATACGTTCCGAAGCCCTGCGGGCTACCGCTACAAGTTGGTCAGGCAGGCCGGGCAGGCGCGCTCTTTGGAAGTGAGAGGTCCCAGGCACCGGGAGCTTAAGCAGGAAAATATCGAATGTGGCTATTGCGGATTGTCATATCTGTCCAACACACCGTCAGAGACCAGGGCGCATAGGCAAGTCCATCGGCGTGCAGCACAACTGTTGGATCCTGTTCCGAACGCCCGACTTGCCAAACGCCTGGAGAAAACGGGCCAGCTCATCGCTATCGACACCCAGGCGCCCATGTGGATGCAAAAGGAGGTGTACCGGCGGGCTGTCAAATTCAAGCGCGACTTCCGCTATGACTTTGTTCAGTGGGCTGGGGACGATGTAAACCCAGTAAAAAGTGGCTGGCATGGTTACCTGTTGCCAGCCGGTCCAGACGGTACCATCGCCGGCGCATGTGCATTTTCGAAGGTACAGCCGGGGCCGCGCGACGAACAGTGGACGCTTGCATGGGTGTGGGTCGCCCCCAAATTCCGCAGCCAAGGGCTGCTGACTGCACACTGGCCTGGATTCATTGAGCGGTACGGGGATTTTTTCATCGAACCACCAATGTCGGACGCGATGCAGAGGTTTGTTCGATCACACGGCACTGAACACCAAGTCGCCTACCTAAACCACTATGAAGTAGCGACTCAAACCGATCTTGAAAAGCCGGCCCCAGCCATTGAGTAGGTTACCCCTTGATCGGTAGTCGCTTAGAGAGAACGCCATGGGCAGTTACAGCCGCACCGAGCCGAATTTTGGACGGCACGACCGCCTGCGTAGAGTTAGCCTCCAAGACCAGCACCGTCCCCTCCAACCCAATCTCAGTACTGCTCTGATTTTCTAAAGCGAAGGCTCGAAGATCCCTTTATTACACGCCAAAAACTGCCCGTTTCATCAAGGTGAATGCCAGATACCTGGCTGGATTTCACCATGACACCTTTGTCCTACCCCCTGCTACTTGCCTACTTGGTAACGCTCACCGCCGCGGCTCAAGACGTTCGCGAGCGCTCGGACTTGGGCCTTTTGCAGCGACAGATCACTGTCATCGAACAGTTGGCCGACCGCGCGCGCAGTAGCCAAGCTGATGCCGGTGGGGCTCGCTATCGCTTCGACTACCCGAGGTTCGTAGCCGACCTCGAGCATATGCGCCGCGGCATCAGCAAGTACCTGTCGCCCTCCCGAGCGCAGCCGACCGATCTAGCCGAGCTGACCAGTGACTATCGCGCTGAAGCGCCTCACCCGAGCTCGCCCGATGAGCATGACTGACGCCCAACTCACCGCGTTCTCCGCAGTAGCCGGGTTTACCCCCCAGCTCAGTTCGGTGCTGTGGCGCTCCTCGGTTCTGGTGCTGGCGTTGCTCTGGTGCGCCTGGGCGCTGTGGAGCGGCTACCGCGGCTGGGCGGCCGGCAACACTAATTTCGGCGCGCTTGGCGGCAGCACTTTGCGCCTCGCCCTCGTCTTGATCGTGCTGATGTTTTTCATGCTGTCGTAAATCAGGAGACCTTGCCATGAACTTCTCCCGCCGTTGCCACCGCCAGCTCGCCATGCTGCGGGATACGTGTTCGAAAGCCCTGCTCGACGCTATGGTGCTGCTGGGCTCGACCCTAGTCTGGGCTGACCTGCCGACCATGGAAGCGCCCTCCCGCGGCGAAGGTTCGGGGCTGATCGATACCATCAAGAACTACGCCTACGACGGCGGCATCCTACTCGGGCTGCTGATCGCCACCCTCGCGTTCCTGGGCGTGGCTTGGCATTCGCTCACCGTCTACGCCGACGTGCAGAACCAGCGCAAAACCTGGAAAGACCTCGGCGCCGTGGTCGGTGTCGGCGCACTGCTGGTGGTGGTGATCCTGTGGTTTCTGACCAAAGCCGCCACGATTCTGTGAGGTCACCATGTCCGACACCCCTACCACCCTGCCTGACGGCACGTTGACCTTCCTGCCGGAGCGCCTCAACCGTGATCCGGCCGTCCTCCGTGGCCTCACCAACGACGAGATGTGGGTCGCGCTGATCGTCGGCGCCACGCTGGGCGTGATCCTCGGTGCGCCGCTGGCGGTAGCCACCGCCTCCCTCGCCACCCTCCCCACCTGCATGTTCCTGTGCATGACGTTGGTGTTGCTCGGCGGCGGCCAACTGCTGCGCCGGGCCAAGCGTGCCCGCCCCGAAACGTGGGTATACCGGCGCTTGCAGTGGCAACTGGCGGTGCACTGGGGCATCGGTACCAGCCAACTGATCCTGCATTCCGGCCCCTGGACCGTCCGGCGTACGCATCGGCATGTGGGGGCCACCACATGAGCCGCTTCCGCAATAAGGTAGATGCGCAGCAGGCGCATATCCTCAGCCTGCGCCTGGCCGTGGCGGTCCTGGCAGTGCTGTGCGCCGGACTCTGGTGCGGCTGGCAGTCCGCCCCTTCTAAACTGACCATACACGTGCCGCCCGATCTGCGTTCCGGCAGCACGCGAAAATGGTGGGACGTGCCGCCCGAAAACATCTATGCCTTCACCCTGTACATCTTCGGCCAGCTCAACCGCTGGCCCACCGACGGCGAAGTCGATTACCACCGCGCCATCTTCGCCCTGCAACCCTACCTCACCCCGGCGTGCAAGACCTTCTTCGACGGCGACTTCGAGTTCCGTAAGGCGGCAGGTGAACTGCGCGGCCGGGTGCGCGGTGTGTACGAAGTGCTGGGCCGTGGCTACAGCGACGATCCCGACTTGCGGGTGAAGCAGCTGGATACACACAGCTGGCTGGTCAAGCTCGACCTCAATGCTGACGAATACTACGCCGCCGAGCCGGTGAAGCGCGTGGTCGTTCGCTATCCGCTGCGGGTGGTGCGCTTCGATGTCGACCCCGAACACAACAAGTGGGGCCTGGCCCTGGACTGCTACGAAGGCACACCGCAGAAGTTGGCGCTGCCCGGAGGTGGGTAATGATGCGTGTCCTGATCCTGATTCTGGTGTCGGTTGCAGGCTGGTGCTCAACCGCGGGCGCCGTTGAGATCAAATACTGGGACCGCCTGCCGCTAGCCGTCCCGCTCACCGTTGGCCGGGAGCGCATTCTGATGCTGGATGAAGATGTCCGTGTCGGCCTGCCAAGTGCGATCGCCAGCAAACTGCGCGTGCAGTCCGTCGGCGGAACCGTGTACCTGCGCGCCGCGGAAACCCTTCCCCCTACCCGACTGCAACTGCAGTCGGTGAAGTCGGGGGACATCATCCTGATCGACATCGAAGCGCTCGACGGTAGTGAGTCGCTGGAACCAGTCAAGATCGTCGCCCAGACCCGGGCGCCGGAGGAGGAAATCGCGCGGGGCTCAGCACCTGCAGCGACCCCGGTATCGGTGGTGCTCACTCGCTATGCGGCGCAGAACTTGTATGCGCCTCTACGTACGGTGGCGCCACTGCCCGGTGTACGTCGGGTGCCGCTGAGCGACTCCATCGCCCTCAGCACATTGCTGCCTACCGAACGGGTTTCGATTAAGGGGTTGGCGGCCTGGCGCCTGGGCGACTACTGGGTGACGGCGGTGAAGATAGTGAATCGCGGACCCGGCAAAGTCTCGCTCGACCCGCGCCACCTGCAAGCCACGTTGTACGCCGCTACGTTCCAGCATGTGTACCTCGGTCATACCGGCACGCCTGAAGACACCACCGTGGCCTATCTCGTCACCCGCGGTGGCGACCTGAAGCACGCTCTGCTGCTGCCTCCACCAGCACCGGAGGCTGCCGATCATGAAAGCTAACAGCCTATTGAAGTGGCTCGTACCCGGCGTCCTTCTGGGGATCGTACTGATCATCGGCAAATCCTGGGTGGCCGCGCCTGATGGCCAGCCCGCTCACGATCCCGACAAGGCAACGCTCAGCCCGGAACAGGCAAAGGCCCTGGGCATCGCTGGTGACACCCCGCGCGACACCGTGGCCACGTTGATCGGACAAGTCAAGGCGATGCGCAGCGAGATGCTGTCGTTGAAGAAAGGCAACGATACGCTGCAGACCGAGAACACTCGGTTACGCACGCGCGAAGGCAATATCGACACCCGCATCCAGAGCACGTTGAGCAGCGTCACCCAACAGGTCACCGAGCAGCGCCAGCAGGCCAACGACGCCCGGCAGAAGGCGGAGCAACAGCACCGCGAAACCCAAGGGCTGCTGTCCAGGCTCAAGGACCAGCTCACCGACAAGCCTACAACGAAGTCCGACGTGCCCGTGGGCTTTGGCCTCGAGCCAGGTGACGAGCAGCAATTTTCAGGCGCGCAAGCATCGGCTGGCGTGGTGCAGTGGATCGAACCGTCAAATGCGCGCGCCAGCCAACAGGACACCACGAAATCCGGTGGGCCGCTGTCGACACTGACCTCGAAATTCAAGGACTTGCACGGTCTGGACAACAACGCGATCGATCGTGGCCAGGACCACTTACGTGCCGTTGCCAAGGGCGAGCGCGACCTGGAAGGCGCCCAAGACCGCACCGAAGGTGCCAAGCCCGTCTACACCATCCCCGAAAACTCGACCTTAATGGGTTCCATCGCCATGACCGCCCTGATTGGCCGGGTGCCGGTGGATGGCACGGTGAACGATCCCTATCCGTTCAAAGTGTTGGTGGGACCGGACAACCTCACGGCGAACGGCATCGACCTGCCGGACGTCGTCGGCGCAGTCATGAGCGGCACCGCCGCGGGCGACTGGACATTGTCCTGCGTACGTGGCCAGGTCGAGTCGATTACCTTTGTCTTTAGCGACGGCACCGTTCGCACGGTGCCGCAGCCACAGAAGGTCGTCAGCCGCAATCGCACCAGCACCCAGACATCGGACACCGAGAAGATCTGGGGCGGCTTGGGCTACATCTCTGATCCCTACGGCATCCCGTGCATCTCTGGCGAGCGCCGCTCCAATGCCCAGCAGTACCTGGGGAGCCAGAGCTTGATCACTGCAGCCGGTGCCGGCTTCGCCGCGGCATTGGGCAGTGAACAGACCAATACCTCATTCATCAACTCGGCTAGCGGCAACCTGGGCCTGACCCAGAACAGCGGCAACAGCGCGTTGAACTCGGTCATCAGCGGTGGCATTGGCGACATCCGTGATTGGATCAACAAGCTCTACGGTGAAGCCTTTGCGGCCATTTACGTCCCACCCGGGGCCAAGGTGGCCTTGCACCTGGACCATGAAATCAGCATCGACTACGAACCCAAAGGCCGGAGAGTGAATCATGAAAACCCATCCATTTCGGTACTGGATCTGGATTAGCCTGCTGCTCAGCCTGCACTTGGCTGGTTGCTCCACTAGCAAAGATGAAATGCTGCCTCATGGCGATCAAACCATGCTGGACATCTGGAATGGCAGTGGTTCGGTCGGCACTCAGCAACAGTTGCAGGAGGCCCGCAGCGAACTGCGCAGGCCGGTTCTCGATCCGGAGCGGCTGATCAGCGATCAGAGTGCCTATACCCGCACGGCCGCCAACGAGATCCACAACCAGTTCCCGCGCCTACCCAACCCCGACCTGGTGATGTACGTCTACCCGCACCTTGCTGGCACCCAGCAGACGCCGGTGCCTGGCTATTCGACCGTGTTCCCGCTGTACGAGAAGGTTCAGTACGCGCTGCCCGGCGAGCGCCTGGAAGATCTGTGATGGCCGATGACACGAGTCGCGAGCCGCCGCGTTGGAAACCCTGGCGCGCGGCGCAGCGTCGGCGCGCCACGCTTGCCGATGAGGCTGCCCAGTACGCACACAATCCCAGTTTCACCGACCACTTGCCCTGGGTCGAATACCTTGAGGACGAGCAGTGTTTTCTCCTCGATGACAATCGCTCGGTGGGCGCCGTGTTTGAGCTGCAGCCGATCGGCACTGAGGGCCGTGAACCCGAGTGGCTGTTGGCGGCGCGCGACGCCCTGGAAGACGCACTGCAGGACAGCTTCGACGAGCTCGACCAGGCGCCCTGGGTGGTGCAGTTCTACTGCCAGGACGACAGTGACTTTTCCCCGTACCTCGAACGCCTGGAGCGCTACATCGCGCCACGGGCACAAGGCACGCCGTTCACCGAGGCTTTCCTCGCGTCGATGCAACGTCACCTCGACGCCATCGCCAAACCGGGCGGACTGTTCGACGACCATATCATTTCTCACCTGCCCTGGCGCGGCAGCAATCGGCGGATTCGGCTAGTGGTCTATCGCTGGCTGGGGGATCAAGGTGACGACGATACGCAGAGCCCGGCTCAGCTGTTGAGCCGGACGTGTGACCGTCTGGTGGCCTCGTTGCAGGCCTGCGGGGTCAGCCCGCGACGTCTGACCGGGCGCGACTTCTACACCTGGTTGTTGCCCTGGTTCAACCCGGCCCCTGCCCTCACCGGCGAATCACCCGCAGCGTTTTATCGTCAAGTGCCCTACCCCGAGGAGGATGACGGCGATGGACTGCCGCTGCCGTTCGACCACAATTTTGCCGAGCGACTGTTCTTTCAGGAACCACGCTCGGATAGCGACCAGGGCCTGTGGTACTTCGATCAGCAACCGCATGCCGTGATGGTGGTCGACAAGCTGCGCAGACCGCCCCATATCGGTCAGCTGACCGGCGAAACGCGTAAGGGCGAGGCATTGAACGCCTTGTTCGATCAGTTACCCGAGCAGGCCGTCATGTGTTTGACTTTGGTAATCACGCCTCAGGATGTGCTCGAGGAGCAGCTCAACCGATTGGCGCGCAAAGCCATCGGCGAGAACCTCGCCTCGACCCAAACCCGTCAGGACGTGGAAGAGGCCCGCGCGCTGATCGGCCGACAGCACAAGCTGTACCGCGGCACCTTGGCGCTGTACCTGCGCGGTGCCGATGAACAGCAACTGCGCCAGTGCTCGACCCAGGCCGCCAACGTGCTGCTCGGCGCCGGCCTGCAGCCGGTGCGCGAGGGCGACGAAGTCGCGGCGTGCAACAGCTACCTGCGCTGGTTGCCCATGGCCTACAACCCGGCTCGAGACACGCGCAACTGGTACACCCGACTACTGTTTGCTCAGCATGTCGCCAACTTGCTGCCCCTGTGGGGACGCAGCATCGGCACCGGCAATCCGGGCCTCACTTTTTTCAACCGTGGTGGTGCGCCGCTGTCGTTCGACCCGCTGTCGCGTTTCGACCGCTCCATGAATGGCCACCTGCTGTTGTTCGGTCCGACCGGCGCCGGCAAGTCGGCCACCTTGGTTTCAATATTGATGCAGGTCATGGCCGTGTATCGACCGCGGCTGTTCATTGTCGAAGCGGGTAATTCCTTCGGTTTGCAAGGCGATTACTTCGCCACCCTAGGGCTTTCCGTCAACAAGGTTCAGCTCAAACCCGGCAGTGGCTTGAGCTTGGCGCCTTTCGCCGATGCTCGCCGTCTGATCGAACACCCCGATCAGGTGGCCAGCCTGTTGACCGAGGACCTGGATGAAACCGTGACGGACAGTGATGAGCAACGCGATGTGCTGGGCGAGCTGGAAATCACTGCCCGCCTAATGATCACCGGCGGCGAAGCCAAGGAAGAGGCGCGGCTGACCCGGGCAGACCGCAGCCTGATCCGCGAGTGCATCTTGGATGCCGCCAGACACTGCGCGGCCACCGAGCAGCAGGTCATGACACGCCACGTTCGCGATGCACTGCGCAAGGTCGCCAGCGACGCCCATCTGCCCGACAAGCGTCGCGAGCGGGCACAGGAGATGGCCGAGTCCATCGACCTGTTCTGCCAAGGCTTCGAGGGTGCCCTCTTCGACCGGCCAGGCACACCCTGGCCAGAAAGCGATGTGACGATCGTCGACCTCGCCACCTATGCCCGTGAGGGCTACGAGGCGCAGATGTCGATCAGTTACATCAGCCTGATGAACACGGTGAACAACCTCGCCGAACGCGATCAGTACCTCGGTCGCCCGATCATCATGGTCACCGACGAAGGCCACATCATCACCAAGAACCCGCTGCTGGCGCCGTTTGTGGTCAAGGGCACCAAGATGTGGCGCAAACTCGGCGCGTGGTTCTGGATGGCGACGCAGAACCTGGCCGACTTCCCCGATGCAGCCCAGACCATGCTCAACATGATCGAGTGGTGGATCTGTCTGAACATGCCACCGGCAGAAATTGAAGAGATTGCCCGCTTTAAAAAGCTCACATCCGCTCAGAAGGCCTTACTGCTTTCCGCGAGCAAGGCTTCGGGCAAATACACCGAGGGCGTGGTCCTGTCGAAGAACCTGGAGACGTTGTTTCGCGCGGTGCCGCCGAGCCTGTACCTCGCCCTGGCCATGACCGAGCCCGAGGAGAAAGCTCAGCGCTGGCGACTGATGGAACAGCACCAACAGTCCGAGCTGGACGCCGCCCTCCAGATCGCGGCGGAGATCGATCGGTTGCGCGGCATGTCGTGAACACCCGAGCGCCGGCGACTTTCAAAATCCTTTCAATCAACAAAAATCGGCATGAGTACATTTGTACTCCTTCGGTGATTTTGCACAATTCTCGGCCCTCAACCCGGTGACTGACAAAACCGATCACTCCGGCCTCGGTTTGTCCGCCGTCCTCTTCGGTCGGATCCTTGATGCTGAAGCTTGGCGCACGGATGCACACCGCTGCCACATGTCGAGCGCTGCCCATGATCGTGACCGCCACCACCCGATGCAGATCACCAAAGTCCAGGAAGACTGGCCGTGGCCGAGCCTTCACCGCGGCTGCACTGCTCGTCGCGGCCGGGCAGTGCGCGGCACTGACTACCCCCGCCATCATCGCCTCCGTCACTTCGCTGCAGTGCCTGGAGTACCGGGTCGTCGGGATCTGCTTCTGGCTGCTCTGTACACCGTTTGGCTGCACGGTGAAGACTTCCCCCAAGGTCCGCCACTTTATTCCCGAGTTGGTGGTGTCGAGCTATTCCGACACTGGCGGCAATCCTTGGGGCGAGATGTCCGCACTGTCGATGTCCACGCCGGTGTCACAAGGGGGTGGTAACCTGATCACGCCTTCGTCGCAGCGCGATAACCTGCCCCGCTTCAAGAATGTCGACGGTATCGGGCATCCCGGCGGTTCGGCGCTGAAGGCCCTTGCGCATGGCTTCGGCTATGCGTGCCCGAGTGGAGCGACTCCCCTTGCGCCGTACTATCTCAGCACACTCGATCCGCTGGCCTGGCGTCAGGCCGTTCCCGAGTCCGTCTACCCACAAGCGCTCATTCCGGGCATGCGCGAGATTGGCGGCCAGGCACTTGGGAACATGTGGGGCAATGTCTACCCGCGACACGGATTTCTGGTGCAGCCGGACGACTTCAAAGCATCCGCCGTCATGGCCCAGCGTGCCAGCGACTTCATCACGCGCGTCGGCCAGCCGCATGTCTACCTGCCGCTGCAGCCGATGCCATCTCCCGGCTATTGGCCGCCGCAGCCGGTGATGGAGAACGACGTCACCAACCACCGCTGGCAATTACTCGCCCCGGTGATCCAGACCACCTGTGCCATCTTCCCCACCCCGACGATCCAGAGCGCCGACGGCGCCTATGCCTGGTCGCTATGGCGCCCTTACCGCTGCTGCCAGCGGATGGGCCAGACCTTGCTGTACAGCATCGACTTTGATGGAGGCCAATGATGAATACCCTCTCGCTCGGGTTGGTGTGCGCCCTCGTAAGTGCCGTCGGCCATGCCGCAGAAAACGGCTACCACCTAGGTGACCAGGCCCAGGTCCTAGATGACCGCGTGATGTACACCATTGGCGGCGGATCGGCGACGGGGTCCCCCTCCTCGCTCTACCGCCCCAATGGCCTTGGCGTGGGCATGTCCTGGCGCGCGAACATGATGTGCGGAAACATGAACCTCTCCAACACTCTGCAGAATCAGCTCAATGGCGCCACCCAAGGCTTCCAGCAGATCATGGGCAATGTGATCGAGAATGCCACACAGGCTGTGATGTCTCTGCCGGCGATGATCATTCAGCGCGCCAATCCCGGTCTGTATGAGCTGATGAGCAACGGCGTACTGCAGGGGCGCATCGACTTTGACCGCTCAAAGCTCACCTGCCAGGCGATGGCGGCGAAAATGGCCGACAAGGTCGACCAGGCCGGTTGGGGCGCACTGGCGCAGAACCAGGAGATGCAGCACAACCTCGAACAGTCCGACGGTGATGCTGTGATGGCGGTGAAGGACACCGAATCGAACAACGGCAACAACGGCGTCAGCTGGGTCGGTGGGCAGAAAGCCGGTGGTAACGGTCAGGAACTCATCCGGGTGACCTCGGACGTCGTTAAAGCGGGCTACAACCTACTGCACAACCGCGCGATCGAGGATACGTCGGCCGTCGGTTCCGGTTGCCAGAATGGCGCCATCTGCCAGGCCTGGTCGAGCCCCGAGGAGGCCTCAGAATGGGCCACCCGTGTGCTTGGTGAAACCGAGGTGGCAACCTGCGATGACTGCGAGACTTTGCGCGTTACCGCCGGGGCAGGCCTCTCGCCGCTGATCCAGGAAACCTACACAGAACACCTCGAGGGTCTGCAACGAATGTTGTCGGGCGCCGAGCAACCCACGCCGGAGAACCTTCGCAAAGTCTCCAGTCCCTTGCTGCAGGTCTCACGAGGCGTCATCGAGGGCCTGCGCGACGATCCCGACCAGAACCTGCTGGCCCGGCGCCTGGCCAGCGAGACCGCGCTGTCGAGCGTGATCTACAAGGCGATGCTGCTACAGCGCACGCTCCTGGCCGGCAGTCATGAGCCCAATGTCGCGTCGGCGCAGCCCGCCACCACCGCCCTCAATGGCAACGTCGAAACGTTGGAACGTGAGATCCGCCTGCTGCAAACGGAGCTGCAGGTACGCCAGTCGCTGGCCACCAACACCGCCAGCCTGGTCCTCGATCGCCACGCTGGCGGTGCCGACGCCTCCCGCAGCATCGATCAGCGCGATCCGGAGCCGGACCGGCTGCACCGCGCGGACCAGGGGAGGAGCACACCATGATGCTGTTTTCTGTGAAGTCCACTCTTGCCCATGTGCTGCTAATTCTCAGCGCCCTGGCCATGATGCTCCTGATTGCCTGGATGGCGCTGCAGCTGACAGGTGCCCAGCTTGATTGGTTCGGGCAGGCGCGCACCGCTACGCCCTACCTCGCCTCCTGGCGTGCCCTGCTGTATGCCCTGATCCTCGCAGGCTGGACCGCGACATTGCGCTTGCGGCCGGCGCCTGCAGACCAGCAACGGCTCAAACGCCTGGGGCTGATCGGCTTCAGCTCAATCATCCTGGTCGAACTGTTTCGCATGTGAGGTGCAATCATGAGCATGAGCACCAACAGCTACCTCGAGTACTACCTGTCGCTGTTGGCCTGGATCATCAACAACGGCATCTGGAACACACTGGCAGACACCGGGCTGTTCGCCGCGCCCTTTGGTGCGATCATCCTCCAGGAATGGCTGTCCGCTCGCCAACAAGGCGCTGACGAGGGCAACAAGGGCTTGCTGTCGATCCCTCGCGTCGAGAACCGGTTGTGGATCAGTTACGTGGTCATCTTGTTTGGCTGCATGCCGTTCTTCCCCTTGAATCTGTCCTCCGTGACCTTTGACGATACGGCGAGCCAACGCTGTGGGGTTTCCATCGCGAAGCCCGCCGAAACGGCCTGGGGCATAACTTTTGACACCATCGGCGAGAAATCAGCGAATGTGCCGGTATGGTGGTTTCTCGTGCATGCCATGAGCAAAGGCATCACGGCCGCCGCGACCGCCTCGATCCCATGCGCGCCTGACATCCGCGCGATGCGCATGGAGATCGACAGCTCGCGTATTAACGACCAGATCCTGCTGCAGGAAGTCGCCGACTTCACCCGGGATTGTTACGGCTACTCGCGCTCGCGGCTGTTCACCAATCGCCCCGAACTGGACGAGTCGCAGAGCTACGACGCGTCCTGGATTGGCTCGACGTACATGCTTAACACGCCAGGTTATTACGACACCGATCGCTCGCGAACGCCCAGGATTGATTGGCCGTACGACGAGACCCGGGATACCTCCCTACCCCAACTCGACAACGGCGCTGGCTACCCTACCTGCAGACAATGGTGGAGCGATGCAACGGTCGGGCTGCGTGATCGTTTAGTCTCCGAGGTCGATCCGTCGCTGATTTCACGTCTGCGAGGCTGGCTGACGGGGCGTACGACCACCGAGATCGAAGACGCCACCCTTCGCGAATTGGTAAGCCCGCGACAGCAATCGTTGAGCATGGCGCCAGGACAAGTGTTCCAGGATTACGGGAGCAGCGCCCGTGGCGGATCACTGACGCAAGGACTCAACAACCTGGCCACGAACACCGGGCTGGCCCTGGGCTCGTTCAGCAATTTCCCGGCGATGAATGCGTTGCGCGCCGCACTACCGATGGTCCAGGCCTTTCTGATCATGGGCACGATCATCAGCTTGCCGTTGGTGCTGCTGATCAGCACCTATGAGCTCAAGGCGCTGATGACCGTCACGTTCGCGCTGTTCACCCTGCACATGCTGACGTTCTGGTGGGAGCTCGCACGCTGGATCGACTCGAGCATGCTGGAGACGCTGTACAACCAGGTGTCTGCCACGGACCAGACGCTCTTGTCGTTGCCAACAGCTGGCTTCATGGACGGAACAGTGACCGCGCAGGTCATTGAGTATGTGATGGGCGCGATGTTTGTGGTGCTGCCGATGTTTTTTCTCGGCGCAATGAGCTGGACGGGATACAACGTCGGTAGTGGTGTCCAAACGCTCCTCACGCGAGGAACAGAAGCTGCTCAGACACAGGCTGGGAAAGGTTCCTCTCAGCTCATGTCTGGAGCCCGGAGGTTAAAATAGCGTGTTACCTGAGCGTTCCATTATCGTCGTACAGCTCGGGATACTTAATTTGATGCTGAGGGTGGCTCACCTCATGAATACCAGGTTCCTCCTCATCAACCGGATCGGGCAGTGCCGTGATAACCCACACAGCAATCATTCCGATCGCCAAGAGAATCGCGACAGACGCAGCGGCAATCACAAACATTACCTTAAGACTCTGAAAGCCGATTTGCCGATACTTAAAGGGCACGGCAGCCAAAACACGGGAGTGCAAAATTCCCGTTTCAAGCTGATTCACCAGTCGACCCAAACGGACTGCTGCACGAACTGAAGACTTACCGAATGGGGTACGGCTGGATGTAGAAGAAGCTGAAGTAATCATTTGAGTGCCTCCCTTCCTTCTCTGCACTCACGGCCAAAGAGTTACCAAGAATTTGGATCCAAGCTTTAGCTTACTCCTCTTCCGCTGATTCCCATGACCGTTGATCACCTGGACTGCGCTGATGATCGTCAGTGGGACTGCATGGATCGAAGCAGCTCCTTCCCCCCTAAAAACACCATTGACACTACGTCGTTCCGCTTGATAAACCGACTGTGCAATTGCTGGTTTCCAGCACCCCAGGTAGTCATAACCTTCAAGGCTACGTCACTCTCGTGATGGTTCTCCCCAAATGCGATTCGCGTTCGGCAGCTCGCACGGTCATCGCTCCCGCGGTGATGAACGCCTTCTAATATCTAGGCTCACTGAGCCTGCGTCTTCGATGCAACCCTTCTCATTCATTCCAGTGCTGGGAATTCCCCCGCACAGGTGGCAATCCTCCGCACCCTCTGGAGGATCTCATTATGCTGCACTTCACAGGCTCTGCACTCCACGCTGTGTTGGCCGAGGCCGGTATCAATGGCTGTAGAGTGATGTTGGTCAAGGACCATGGTGTCTACCTTATGTCCGAGATCGGCGAGACCAAACCGGATGGAGGCGGCCGACAACACGTGGTCTACGCCGCCGGCTGCGACCCAAACGTCGACGACTTCGATTCTTGGTGGAATCGCGCACAAGATGAATTGGGGGGCGATGATTTTGCCGAGTACTTCGACATCGACGATCCAGTCCTGGCTAGTCTTCGCCGGACAGCAGGGTCGCTGATGGTTGAGGCAACTTCCACCCACCTGTATCTAGCTGCCGAGGTTGCCCCAACGGCAAAATCCTGAACACCTCTGTTTGTGAGTCAAATTTCCAGAGGGGCTCCCTATCCGAGCCTTTCTGGAACATTTTTCGCGGCACTTCCTAACCGATTGGAGATCGCCGTTTATCTGGAACCTGAGGCCAATAATCTTCCTTGGAACGCGCTGGATAGACGTGCTTGCATGTGGTCTGAATGGGAGATTGACCCCACGTTCGAGCGCGTTTTAATACACAGACACTTCATGTCTCGCTGAGTGATATGCACGCACAAAATCCTCGACAGAGGTGTCGTGGGATCAACTACCCGGAGGCTCCGATGTCCAGGAAGAAGCTTTTTTCCACTGCTGTTGTGCTGAGCCCTGGTGCGTGGCGACACGTCATTTCCCCTGACGCAGACAACGCCCCCGTTGGACGTTCGGCACAGCGATTGGCAGCGCTGCTCAACAGCGCCCTGACTTTCGCCCCTCATGTCCTGCAGTTCCCAGTCGATCTGCCGTTCGATCACCCGCAGAATGATGACACATCAGTAGTCGCTCACTCATCTCTATTACAGCTGGCTCGCATCACTCCACGCAGTGGCCCGGCTTTTCTACTCATCCGGCTGCCAAGTGAGATCGCTGTAGACATTGCCGCCATCTGACACCGCCAACACATCGAATGCCCCTTTACCCCACCGGGAACCCTTCCCGGCCGGGCAGCGTTCCCCCTTCACAACCGGAGAACGTCATGTCCGATATCTACCTGGACGTCACCAACAAGATTGTCAGTGCCCTGAGTCAAGGGGTTATCCCTTGGATCAAGCCTTGGACAACCACCAGCTCGAGTGCTGACTGCCCTTTCCCAATCAACGCCATCAGCCGACGTCCCTACGCCGGCATCAACATTCCGCTACTGTGGGCCGAGGCGCGCCTACGTGGTTTCCGCCAGGATCGCTGGCTCACGTTCAACCAGGCGCGCAAAGCCGGTGGCCATGTTCGCAAGGGTGAGCAATCAACCCTCGCGGTGCTATACAAACCGATGAGCAAGGAGGCGCACGACGAAGACGGTCAGGTCGTTCGTGATGAACAGGGCAACATCAAAATGGTGCAATTCGCGCTACTGCGGACGCATTGCCTGTTCAACATCGAGCAGACCGAAGACTTGCCTGCCGAAGAGCAAATACACGATGAGTGTGACGACCAGCCGGCCTTCATTGATCATGCCCCAGCCGAGCAACTGCTGGTCGCGAGCGGAGCACGCATCGAGCATCGCTACGGCGATCACGCGTTTTATCAGCCGGTGCGGGATCTCATCCAGCTGCCTACCAAGGGTCAATTCGAAGACGTCGGCAGCTACTACGCGACGGCCCTTCATGAGCTGACGCACTGGTCGGGTCACCTTTCACGTCTCAACCGCGATGGTATTAATGGCGGTCACGCATTTGGTTCCGCGGAATACGCCTTCGAGGAGCTGGTAGCGGAAATGGGTGCAGCGTTCCTCTGTGCGCTGACCGGTACCCAAGGTGAGTTACGTCACGAAGAGTACCTGGCGTCCTGGCTGAAGATACTCAAGGAGGATAAGCGTGCAATCTTCCGCGCCAGCGGCCTAGCACGGGAGGCCTCCGAATACCTGCTAGCACTGCAGCCGGATCAAGGCACCGAGATGATAGAACGGCTAACGGCATGACTTCACTCAAGCAGCAAAAAGGCCCCATCTGGGGCCTTTGTTTTGCCTGCAACGCCGGTCATCCGCCGCTAAAACTGAACGACTGATTACTGCAACCAGCTCTCGACGGTGTTGGAGCCGTGCTCCTGCTTCCACTGCTTGAGGACTTTGTGGTTGCCGCCCTTGGTTTCCACGACCTCACCGCTGTGCGGGTTTTTGTAGCGCTTGATCTCACGAGGCTTGCGCTGGACGCTGCTGGAGCCGCCGGCGGTACTTACGCTCACCCCCTTGGACGGATCAAGAAGAGTAATCACCTGCCGCAGGTTCATGCCGTACTCTTCCAGCAAGGCCTTAAGCTTTTGTTCAAACTCGATTTCCTGCTTCAGCCCGGAATCGTTTTTCATCGCATCCAGCTGTTGGAGTCACGCGGCCAGTTGCGCTTCCAGCGCTTTGAATTCGGCAAGCTTAGACATGGGCTCTTCCTAGGTATGAGACAAGTGTGAGAATAGTATCTGAGACCCGCACTTCACCGAGGGCTTGATCCTCACTGCGGCTCGTCGTGTATCCAGATTTAACTGATCTGCCTAACTTTTCACTCTGCCAAGTATTGGCACAGGTGGCCCACAAGTTGCCGAGGTGCAGGGCTATTGCCAATTTTGAACAAAATATCGCGCTGACCACGTGGCAGCTTTTTCGCGCAGCGCTTCGCAGCTGAGCGAATGGCAACGTCAGTTCCATGAATCCGGTCGACCAGCAGCACGATCAACACTGCATCGGTAAGCGTCATCAGCGCCCCTGCTCCGAAAAATGATGCCGGCCAGTTTACCCCCTGTAAAAGGGACCGGCTATCCCGATCGACCGACTAACCTGACGCGCCCGCCTTCGGATTTTCGCGTTTGCGAAAAGGACAAAGGCGGTAAAGGGTAATGGCGTCAATGGAAGGGATTGCAAGGGTAAGAGGCTTATCCGAAAAGGCAAAAGGACCTCCCAGGTACAAAGCAGGTATTGCGATGATGCGCTGGTGGCTCAAACATGAAAAAGGCAACGCCGCCAGCCCCGCGCCAGCACTTGTCGCCGAAGGTTACTTCTTGCCTGAGTCATCAGAATCGCTCCTTGCCGCCGATCACCGAAAGCGGCTGCTCGAGCGCATCTGGCAATACACCGCCCTTTCCCAACCTCAGTTCGATCAGCTCTATCTCGATCCAATCCACCGCTACGCCAGGTATGTACAGCAACTACCTGCTAGCGAAAGCCATCATCACGCCTATCCGGGAGGCATGCTGGATCACGGTTTGGAACTGATGGCCTGCAGCCTGAAACTGCGCCAGTCGTACCTGCTACCCAGCGGCGCCGCGCCCGAAGACCAGGCCGCGCAGACCGACGCCTGGAGCGCCGCCATCGCCTATGGCGCCCTGCTCCATGACATTGGCAAGATTGCCGTCGACCTCCAGGTGGAATACCAAGATGGTGAGCTCTGGCATCCGTGGCACGGCCCCCTAAACCAGCCCTACCGCTTCCGCTACGTGGCAGGGCGCGACTACCAGCTACATGCTGCGGCCGCTGGGCTGCTCTACACCCAAATACTGACGCCGCGCCTGCTCGACTGGCTCAGCGGTTACCCAACTCTATGGGGCAACCTGCTGTCGTTGCTGGCCAACCACTATGAATACGCCGCGACGCTGGGGGAGCTGGTGCTGCAAGCTGACCGGGTATCTACAGCGCAGAACATCGGAGCCAATCCCACCAAGGCACTACAGGCGCCCACTCGGTCGCTTCAGCATCACCTGCTGACTGGCTTACGCCATCTGGTCAAGAACGAGTTCAAACTCAACCAGCCCGGGGCTGCTGGCTGGCTCACCGAAAATCATCTGTGGCTAGTCAGCAAGACCGGGGCCGACAAACTTCGCACCTACCTGCTGGCTCAGGCAGTGGACGGCATCCCCTCCTCCAACATTGCCATGTTCGATGAACTGCAATCGCACGGTTTGGTAGAGGCAACGCCAGAAGGCAAAGCGGTATGGCGCGCTACCGTCGCAAACGAAGGATGGCAGCACCGCTTCACCTTCCTCCGCCTGCAACCGAGCCTGATCTGGGCCGATGAAACACGGCCGCAATGCTTTGAAGGGACAGTTGAACTCGTGTTAGACGATACCGTGCCGACCAGTGAAGCCAGCGAGTCGGCCCCGGATCAGCCACAAGCAGCCTCGAACGTGGAAACGCCCGAGCCCTTGTCTCCAAACCAGGACTTCGCCTATCTCGATGACTTAATGGACATGTTGCAGGAGACGGTTGAGCACGAGGATGAATCGAGCGCTCAAGGACTGAAATCCTCAACTGCTTCACCCAGCGATGCGCCAGGGCTGGCCTTTGTCGACTGGCTACGCGAGGGGATCCAAAGCCATCGTCTGCTCGTCAACGATAGCAAGGCCAAAATTCACACAGTCGATGGTACATACTTCTTAGTCACTCCCGGCATTTTTCAACGCTACGTTGTCGAGCACCCAGAGCTCGCTGATGGGGATGACCAGACCGATTTCTGGCGGCAATGTCAACGCCATTTTGAGCGGCTGGATATACATCTGAAACGGCCCAACGGCCAGAACATCTGGACCTGCAAGGTAAAGGGCCCACGCAAAACCAGTTCGCTCAACGGCTATCTATTGCGCGAAGCAGTAGGCGTTGCCGGTGTAACCCCAGCTGATAACCCTTTTCTCTCGTTAATCTCATAAATCATAGAATAATGCGTGACGCAGCCCCGGGAGCCACCGGCGGTTTCTCATTACAGCCCGTCATGGTGCAAAACGGTTGCAGGCTATCGCATAGGATTTAGGGATTTTTCAATAGATGGAAGGCCCAATGCCCACTCCCGACTGGGTGCGGGAAAATGAGTGACACTGAACGGTATCTATCCCCGTTGACCAATAATGACCTACAAGGATAGACATTTAGCACGATGGAGAACGGGGAAGCCTTGAGTCGACACTCTTGGTCGTTAGGCTGATGGTCAGCGAGAGCCGGGACAGGTTGCTATGCTAACCAAGATGCCATGACTTATGACGTACGACATGATTCATAGGCAGAAAATTTACTTATTGCGTCCTTTATGGGGTGGTGGCAGCGGGCGCGCCGCTCACCGCAACCTGTTTAGCAAGAAGCTGAGACTCTAAGTCGACAGCGCTATTGACCATCACGTTCTCTTCACGATCACGAAGCCATTGATAGAGACTGTCGGGGATAGGCCAGCTGTCACGCCGCTTGATATACAACTGGTCCTGCACCATTCTGCACATCTTGAGAAGCTCACTCTCGTTATGGGTTGGGCTCTCTATGGCATCTGTAAGGTGATCTATGAGGCGTGTAGTATCCTCGATCGTCTTCTTGTTCCCGACATACACTGTATAGCCAAAATCAGCGACTGGCCCTGCCAATGCCGCCAAATTCGTCAAAGCGTTCGCTGTTGACAGGTCCAGGTAAATACTCAATCCAAGGGCTGCACCAAAAATCACCAGGCCTGCAATCAATAAGGCATTGTTCACTTTGGAGCGCAGGTTGGTATCCCACGAGAGACAGGCATTTTGACAAATCAGTATCTGATAGGGATGAATCAATTTGTCATCCCTCAGCGCATACCAATTTTCAAATGGCGCTTTACCCTTCTTCTTAAGAAGCCATTCACCATGCTTAGCTACCAGAGCAGAATTGGGCGCAGAACCTGCCAAAGGAGCATTCCACTCAAAACCGAAAAGCTTTCTGTCCGCTTGGTCCTGAATCTTCGCTGCTTCCTCCTTATGTTTTTCTATCATCCCAGTGACCAAAAATTTATCTAGCGTCAGGACAATAACGGATGAAACAGCAACGAGCTTTGAAATATCGATAGGCTCAAAATCGAAATAGTCACCCACCACTGCGCTATTTAAAGCAATCGACAGGAATGCCAAAATACTGACCAGGACAACGTTTAGCATAAAATAAAAATTCTGACCTTGCTTGGCCAGAGTATACAATCTGCGTGCCGCAGCGAGCCGCACCAGAAAGTAATGATCGTTTTGCTTGGTTCGGATTCCCATCAGCCGTACTCCGGAAATTCAGAACCAAATATTTCCCGCCACTTATTAATGCATTCTTTGTGCGTTGAGCAGACCGTTTCCAACCGTCGAGCTTCCACAGCCTTATCCTTATCCAGCCCTGCTCGCGTATAGATTTTTAGCTTATCATCAAAGCTCAGATCGTTTAGATCGCTCTGGAAACCTTTCGGATCAGGTACAGTCGAGAAAACGGCATCACGCACGGCTTGGAACACATTCGGCAGTTCTAGATCAATGTACCCCGAGCAACTGTAAGCAGCTTCATAATAGTTGACAATTATATTTTCTAAGAGGTACGAAGACATTGTCGGCATGGTTGCGCGCGCATTCCAGTACTTCATAACCCTAATAATATTTAGGATTTTGCCATCATGTTTCTGATTAACCCGCGTTGTCCTTTCTTGGTCAACTCTCGGATCTGCTTTCTTCCAATTCCCCGCACCATCAGGGATTAGATAAAAATTCTTATCATTCACTGACGCTGTGAGGAAGCAGGGAGCGATGTCAAATGACCAGTCTTTGTTGTTAAGCTTCAGCACCACCACTTCCTGCCGCCTGTTCACCTCAGAGCTTCTATAGGCATATACGGACTCGACAGACGACTTGAACTTATTCAGAACCTTGATCGAGTTCAAGGTCTCATTGTCACTATTCGTGAACTGGTAAAGATTGGTGCTGGAGTCAGTAACGTGAATTTTTATGACGCCGTCCAGCCCCTCATTGTAATGTGCCCCGTTACCCTTTATACAGAAAAACATATCGACGTCATCCAGCGGACGTTTTTTTGTCTTCCGCGCAAATGAGCCGAAATTGATGTCAGCTTCCGTATACAAAGCGGGGAAGTAAGCCACTTGGGACTGTAGCCCTTGGATACGGCTACGAAGATTGTCCCGATCCGTACGAGCTGATCTGCTGTCTTCCGTAGCTAAATTTACAATTTCGTCGAAAAATTTATTGAAAGCGGTATTTACGTTTGTTGGCATTTCCTTTCACACACTCCGCGTGGCCACTTGCCATCCTTGGCGTATTCAACCTGACCTTACGGAGATTTTCCACTAACTTTTTGAAAGGCATTTTGGCGCCAATATTTCGGCATGGGTAATTCGCCGAACAGTGCTGATGTGATGTTTTTAGGCATAACATGTTAGGGCCATTTTTCACAGGATTCCATTTAGCGAGGCTTCCCGTCTGCCCTACAAGTGCTTGTCCGCCATGCGTTTAGCTCTTCCTCTGGACGATCCCTGGAGCCAGGTCATGAAAGCGCGCACACTGGGCAATATCTTGGGTGGAACGATGCCGCAGATCTCAGTTACTCAGCACATAGTGACGTGGCTTACAGCAATCGGTGTGACTGTGCGGGCTGAGTCATGAATGCTCACACCTGCCCTTCATCAGCCACCTGCACACATCGGCTCTGCATGGGTTTCACCTCTAAGCTTCTATCGCATTTCTCCATTGTTTGACCATCCGCACCTATGGCCCTGAGCGACTCCCAATGAAGCCCCATCCGGTTGTGCCAAGCAGCGCACTACAAAACTCGGGAAAACTCTCGGTGGGGCAAAAAGTGGGGCAAAATTGCTTCTACCTCATAAACGTTGAGGCATAAAAAAATCCAGTCACCGCTAAGTGACTGGATTTTTTGGAGTTAAATGGTCGGGACGGAGTGATTCGAACACTCGACCCCTAGGCTCTGTACGTAAAGTATTGTCGCAAGCACCGCATAGCGCAGGCCAATGAGACCATCGCCGCAAAACTTGTTGCGAGCTTGTCGAAGCGCGTCACGATGCGACGGTTCTCCTTCAGCCAGCCAAACATGCGTTCGATGATGTTGCGCTGCCGATATTTGGGGCGATCAAAAAGTCGAGGCAATCCTGGCTTGGTTTTGCGCTTCATGCTTCGCAACGGAATGACTGGCTGCATGCGATAACGATCACAATACTGGCGCAGCGCTTCAGCGTCGTAACCCTTGTCAGCCAGCAACCAGCGGCAACGCTTGCGTGGGCGACCGCGCAGGCTGGGTATGCAAGCCTGATCGAGTAGCGGTTGGGCATAGGCTATATCGCTGGCTTGTCCGCCTGACAACAGGAAACGCAGAGGCACACCATTGGCGTCGCACAGCATGTGAATCTTGGTCGTCAGGCCACCCCGGCTGCGCCCGAGCGCGTGGTCTTGCGGTTCTTCAAATCCCCTTTTTTCCCGGCACCTGATGAGGCCCGGGTTGCTCGTACGGCAGTGGAGTCGATCATCCATGTTTCCAAGTCAATCAAACCCTGCTCATTCAATCGGATATGAAGACGCTTGAGCATCTGATCAAAAGCTCCGCAATCACGCCATCCCCGGAACCGTTGATAGATCGTTGACCAAGGGCCGAATCGTTCGGGCATGTCTCGCCAGGCTGCGCCAGAGCAAAGCACCCAGAGAATACCGTTTAGCATCAGGCGATCATCGGCCCGAGGGCGCCCGGTGCGCTGATTTTTGGTGAAGATATCTGCAACCAGATCCCAGGCTGCGTCGGGGAGTTCATACCGCTTTGCCATCTTGGCCTCCTGGCTTTAATGGCGGTGTATTTTACAGAAAATCGTATTTCTTGGGTTTACGTACAGAGCCTAGCACCCGATACGGGTGATGAAAAAAGGCCGCACTGAGGCGGCCTGAGGGGTATTACACGGATGAAGTGACAGTGTAGCAGGCACTTTTCGAAACAACTTTCAGATCGAACTCTCGTTTTCGCGGGCCAACCGTTTCAACACCAAGATGCCCGTCAGAATTGCGCCGAAACAGAATGTGCGCAAGAGCGCCAGCTATCCAGCCCAGCAGGTTTGCCTCACTCGGACGGCCGGGTACCTGGCAAACCTTCGGCTACTTTCATTCGCAAGACAATAATACGTCCAAACACCAAGCCAATCACTCCGGCTACTGCCGAGGCAAGCAGCACGCCCAGCTTGGCCGCACTCAGTAGACTGTCATCGTTGAACGCGAGTGACGCAATAAAGATGGACATGGTGAAGCCGATGCCCGCCAGGCAACCGATCAGCCACATCCAGGACCACGTCATGCCCTCTGGGAGACGGCACCAACCCAGGCGAACCAACGTCCAACTGCTGACAAGAACGCCGAGTGGCTTGCCCATGAGCAGTGCCAACGACACACCGAGCATGACCGTCAAAGAGCCTTCATTGGCCAGATTGACGCCATCAAGGCTTACGCCGGCATTGGCGAGCGCAAATAACGGCATGATTACATAGGCGACCCAGATGACCGGCGAAGAGCGAACCATCCGTGGCGCACTTAGCGGATGGCAGCATTTTTTTCGACAGGGAGAGTTCATAGGCAGCGTAGATAGGGGGAGCAGGGACGGGCATAAAATTATTAAAATTACATATTTACAAATCTAGATATGGCGAATAGCATTTGCATACCCGTGAAGTAGCCACGCGCCGGACACACAGACCGAAGCGACGTTGTAACGCGCGGGGCGGCTAACCTGCGCCAGCCAAGGGCTGGCTCACTGCTCCCATCCCTCAATAGAAGGTGACCCAAAATGACCCGTGTTGTCCGTTTTCATCAGATCGGCGGCCCCGAAGTCTTGCAGATCGAAGAGCTCGAAGTTGGCGCTCCGGGCTCCGGCGAGCTGCGCATCCGCGTCGAGGCGATCGGCCTGAATCGCGCGGAAGCCATGTTCCGCTCGGGTGTGTACCTGGAGCCGACGCAGCTGCCGGCCCGGCTCGGCTACGAAGCTTCCGGCATCGTCGAGGCGCTGGGCAGCGGCGTTCACGGCTTCGAGGTTGGCGAAGCGGTCAGCGTGATTCCGGCTTTTTCCATGAACAAGTTTGGCGTCTATGCCGAGCAGGCGATCGTGCCGGCCACGGGGGTTCTGAAGCGGCCGGCGGGCGTCGGCGCGGTGAAGGGGGCGGCGATCTGGATGCAGTATCTGACCGCCTATGGCGCACTGATCGAGATTGCCCAACTCAAGCGCGGTGATGCGGTGATCATCACGGCGGCTTCGAGCAGCGTCGGCTTGGCCGCGATCCAGATCGCCAACAGCGTCGGCGCCATTCCGATCGCGACGACCCGGACGCGCGCGAAGGAGGCGGCGCTACGCGAGGCGGGGGCGGCGCATGTGATCGCCACCGAGGAGCAGGACCTGGTCGCGGAGGTAATGCGGATCACCGACGGCCGCGGCGCGCGCATCGCCTTCGACCCGGTCGCGGGGCCGCAAGTCGAAACACTGGCGCAAGCGATGAGTCAGCAGGGCCTGCTTTTCATCTATGGCAATCTCAGCGGTCAGGAGACGCCGTTCCCGGCCTTGGCAGCGATGAACAAGGCCCTGAGCGTGCGCGGCTACACGCTGTTCGAACTGACCGGTGATCCGCAACGCTTGGCGCCTGCGCAAGCTTTTATCACGCGCGGCCTCGAGGCCGGACAGCTGAAGCCGATCATTGCCAAGACCTTCCCCTTCGAGCAGATCGTCGAAGCGCACCGTTACATGGAATCGAACCAGCAGTTTGGCAAGATCGTCGTCACGGTATCTCGGTAGAGGCAGTTCGTGAAAGACCAGGAGAGGGCAGAGTCGCCTTTCCCGCGACTGCGGAAATGACTCGACGCTGCCCCTTCATCCCCGCCACGCTGGAGCTGGGCGGCAAATCGGCGAATATCGCGTTGGGCATTACTGGAATGCGTCACGCACGGTAATGTCGTCGTAACAACAGGAGGCACGTCATGGTCAAAGTAGCGTTGTTCGTTCGTCTGGAAGCAAAACCTGGGAAAGAGAAAGAGGTAGAGAACTTTCTCTTGGATGGCCTTCCAATAGTGGAGGAAGAGCCAGCCACTACGGCGTGGTTCGGAATCCGCTTGGGGCCGTCCACCTTTGGCATCTTTGATGTCTTCCCGGATGAAGCAGGTCGGCAGGCTCATCTTTCGGGCAAGGTCGCAGCGGCGCTTATGGCAAAGGCTGCCGAGCTGTTTGCCAAACCGCCGTCAATCGAGAAGGTTGACGTCCTGGCGGCCAAGCTACCCGGCTAAGCAAACCCAACAAGGCGCTCCAGTCGCGTCCCTGCCGCTTTGCGGCGGCAGGGACGCGACTGAGCTTGAACGTCCACCGGCCTGTTCTAAACGGAGCGCTCGAGAGGTGCCTGTCCAGGCACTAGCATCTACTTATCTACAAACGCAAATATATAGGTAGTTACACATGAAAGATTCCATTCTTTTCGAAAGCACCACGTTGGGCCCCTACAGCCTGAAAAACCGCATCGTCCTGCCGCCGCTGACCCGTTCGCGTAGCTCGCAGCCAGGCAACATTCCCAATGACCTGATGGCGACCTACTACCGCCAGCGTACCGGTGCCGGCTTCATGGTCACCGAGGGCACCCAGATCGAGCCGCGCGGCCAGGGCTACGCCTGGACCCCGGGCATCCACAGTGCCGAACAGATCCTCGGCTGGCGCAAAGTGACCGATGCGGTACACGCCGAGGGCGGCACCATCTTCGCCCAGCTCTGGCATGTCGGCCGGGTCTCGCACACCTCGTTGCAACCCAATGGCGAAGCCCCGGTGGCGCCATCGGCGATCCCGGCCGAGGGCGTCAGCGTATTCATCGAGACAGGTCCCGGCACCGGCGCCCTGGCGCCGCCTTCGATGCCACGTGCACTGACCGCCGCCGAGGTCAAGGAGCTGGTACAGCTCTATGCACAGGCCGCTCGCAACGCCCTCGACGCCGGTTTCGACGGCGTGGAAATCCACTCCGCCAACGGTTATCTTATCAACCAGTTCATTTCCGCGCACAGCAATCAGCGCGACGACGAGTACGGCGGCTCGTTGCAAAATCGTCTGCGCTTCCTCCGTGAGGTGACCCAGGCGGTGGCCGCGGTGGTCGGTAAAGACCGGCTCGGCGTGCGTTTCGCCCCGTTGTTCGCCAGCACCGACGAGGCCCGCGTATATCTCGGCCTGGTCGAAGAAAACCCACACGAGACCTATGTCGAAGCGGTCAAGGTGCTCGAAGAAGTCGGCATCGCTTATCTGTCGCTGGCCGAGGCGGATTGGGAAAACGCACCGGAGCTGCCGGAAAGCTTCCGCAGCGCGGTGCGCGAGGTCTTCAGCGGGCGCATCCTCTATGCCGGCAAATACACCGCCGAGCGAGGCAAGCGTGTGCTCGAGGCGGGCTGGGGCGATCTGGTCGCCTTCGGCCGTCCGTTCATCGCCAACCCGGACCTGCCCAAGCGGATTGCCAATGGCTGGCCGCTGAACCCGGTCGATCCGGCCAGCATGTACGGCGGAACCGCTGTCGGCTACACCGACTATCCGACCTATGGCGGATAGTCCGCTCGAGGTGCCGGCCCCCGAGCGATACGGTTCGGGGGTCGGCGCATTGTCGGTTGAGCGGGCATATCGTAATATCGCAAAAAATAGTTATCGTGCGTGACCTATGAGTATCGACGTAAGCGAAGCGCTGAAGGCGCTAGACAACCCAACCCGCCTGAACATCCTCAGTTGGCTGAAGGATCCGCGTCATCATTTCCCCGAGCAGGAGGTGGATCCTGAGCAGGTCGGTGTCTGCGTGAGCATCATCCAGGATCGGGTAGGCCTGTCGCAGTCGACCGTTTCGCTGTATCTCGCTGCCTTGCAGCGGGCGCAACTGGTGACCTCACAACGCATCGGTCCCTGGACTTATTACAAACGCCATGAGCAGAACATCGCAGCGTTCCAGGTGGCCTTGAAAGCGCTGATTTGATGCCTGCTCGCAGGGGTTTTTTCAGCCCTTCAAAATCTATATTTTGAAATATGTAGGAGAGAAGATGTTAACTCCGAATTCCATTCCCTATCAGCAACAACCTGGCTTTCAGCACACCTACCGCCAAGGCCGCCTGAGCCTAGGTCTTTTCTTCCCCCTCGAAGCCTTTACCGGCGATACGCCGAGTATGCTCGACCAAGTGAACCTGGCCCAACGCGCCGAGAAGCTGGGTTTCTCCGCCCTCTGGTTTCGCGACGTGCCGTTACGCGACCCCAGCTTCGGTGATTCGGGCCAGGTCTTCGATCCCTGGGTCTACCTGGGTTTTATGGCGGCACACACTCGCTCGATTGCGCTGGGCACCGCGTCGGTCATCCTGCCAATCCGCAATCCCCTACACACCGCCAAGGCCGCAACTAGTGTCGATCAGCTCAGCGGTGGCCGCCTGTTACTCGGCGTGGCTTCCGGTGACCGTCCAGTAGAGTTTCCGGCATTCGGTGTCGACCCGGAGCAACGCGACAGCCTGTTCCGCGAATACCTCAAGGTATTTCGCGAGGTTCAGCGCAGCAGTTTCGTGCCTTTGACCTGGTCCGGCGGCATGCTTGAGGGGGCCGATCTGATTCCCAAGCCGACCACGGCGGAAATTCCTTTCTTCGTCACCGGCCATAGCCGCCAGACGCTGGAGTGGATCGCCCGCTGCAGTCATGGCTGGATCAGCTATCCGCGTGCACCGAAGACTCAGCAGCTGATTATCGAGGACTGGCGCACGGCGGTTCGTGCCGAATGTGGTGAACTGTTCAAACCCTTCACCCAGTCGCTATACATCGATCTGACAGATAACCCGCAGACACCACCTCGGCCGATCCACCTGGGCTATCAACTGGGGCGACATCATCTGATCCCGCTGCTGCACAGCTTGCAGGAGATCGGCGTTAACCATGTGATCATCAATTTGAAATACGGCCAACGCCCCGCAGGTGAGGTCATTGAGGAACTCGGTCAGTTCGTTCTACCTGACTTCGTCATGTCAGCATAAGCCGGCGTGGTGAGGCATCAAATCATTATCCGTGGGGATTGCTCATGAGTTTCAAGGCAGTATTGCTTAACAAGGACCAGCAGGGGTTCTCTGCTCGTGTGACTGAGCTGGAGGATGAGGACTTACCGGCCGGTAGTGAAGTGCTCATCAGCGTTGAGTACTCGACCCTCAACTACAAGGATGCGCTAGCCCTGACAGATCACTCGCCTGTGGTACGTCAATGGCCCATGGTGCCCGGAATCGATGGCGCCGGCCTGGTGCTGGAAAGCGACGACCCGCGCTTTCTATCCGGTCAGCGCGTCGTACTCAATGGCTGGGGCGCCGGCGAGCGCCACTGGGGCTGTCTGGCCCAGCGTGCACGAGTACCAGCCGACTGGCTGATTCGTCTCCCCGACAGTTTAAGCACTTGGGCAGCCATGGCTATCGGTACGGCAGGATATACAGCCGCGCTATCGGTCGATGCCGTGCAGAAGCATGGCGTACAACCCGAGGACGGTGAAGTATTGGTTACCGGTGCAACAGGCGGTGTCGGCTCGATCGCCATAGCGCTGTTGGCGGCCCAAGGCTACCGTGTGGTTGCAGCCACTGGGAAACCTCAGGAGCGCTACTACCTCGAGCAGTTGGGCGCCACGGACATTATCGAGCGCGAGGAACTGGCTGCTCCCGGCAAGCCACTCCAGAAGGAGCGCTGGACAGCCGTGATCGATGCGGTCGGCTCGCATACCCTGGCCAACGCCTGCGCCCAGACCCGCTACCGGGGGATAGTCACCGCGTGCGGACTCGTTCAAGGAATGGAGTTTCCCGCCAGTGTCGCCCCCTTCATTCTACGAGGCGTCACCCTTGCGGGAATTGATAGCGTCATGGCCCCCCACGAGTTCCGTGACGCGGCCTGGAAACGCCTGGACCGCGATCTCAACCGAGAGACTCTTTCGTCTCTCGCCGCAACCATTCCCTTGGACCAAGTTGTGGGGGCGGCGCAGAAGATCATCGAGGGCAAGCTTCGTGGCCGCTTAGTGGTCGACGTAAATGGATAGTCTGGCTACTTCTGTACACAGCTCTTCACCCACTCGATCGCCATGCACTTTCTCGTCGTCGACCACCGCTTGTTGGAGCTGCACAAGAGCTCTTTTCTCAGTACCGGTCGCTGGGTCCTCTCAGCAGCGATTCCTCTTGGCTGGGCCATTGGGCTGATGACGGTGATATCACCACCGATCGTGACATTTCTGCTCTCCTTTGTGGCCGACAGCATGGTGTTGATGGTCATCCAGGAGGAGTTTTCGGCGGCACGCTCAAGCTCTTTTCCGGCTTTTCTAGTCGGCGTATGCCTCTATTCGGCGCTGGTTTTCATGATTTAACCGCGCTGCGCCAACCTCAGATTTAGCTGCCACACGTCAGCCTGAATGGACAGGAGCCGAGCACGGCTATACTCAGCCAGATCAGCTCTCCGGGCTAAGGAGGTCGGTCTTGATTAAGCGGATATCCATCGGCTTGGCAATTCTGGTCGTCCTGGGTGCGGTGTTGTTTTTCGCCCTGGTCTGGCGGCCGACCATCGCCCCCATCGCTCCGGGCTCGGTTGCGGGCTTCCCCGCCGAGCTGGTTGCCAAGGGTGAAGCCTTGGCCGGCGCAGGCTACTGCGCGACCTGCCACAGGATGAAGGGTGGCCAGCCCTATGCCGGCGGCTATGGAATGCCTACCCCTTTCGGCGTCATCTATTCGACCAACATCACGCCCGACCCGGATAGCGGAATCGGCCGCTGGTCCGAGGCGGCATTCATGCGGGCCATGCACGAAGGCGTCTCCCGCGATGGTTCGCATCTTTATCCCGCATTCCCCTACGACCACTTCACCAAGGTCACCGACGAGGATGTGCGGGCGCTCTATACCTTCCTCATGACGCGGGAGCCGGTGAGCGCGCCGGCGCAGCAGAATACTCTGCCGTTCCCGTTCAACATCCGTGCCCTGCAAGCCGGCTGGAAGCTGCTGTTTATGGATCAGGGTAGCTATCGGCCGGTCGCCGGCAAGAGCGAAGCATGGAACCGCGGTGCCTATCTCGCCGAGGGTTTGAGCCATTGCGCCGCCTGCCACACGCCACGCAATCTGTTGGGTGCCGAGAAAACCGCTGACGACAGCTACGCGGGCGCGATGATCGAAGGCTGGTTCGCGCCGGCACTGACGGCTGCCAATACCACACCGCTACCTGGACCCAGGATGAGGTGTTAACCTATTACATGCCGCAGGTCAGCAGCAACATCGCTCACGGGCCAAACGACCGCATCGTCATGAAGCGCCTACCACCTATGCGGCCACAGCCGCCAACCAGGTGTGGTCGTGGGATATTACGTACTTGCCGTCGCCGGTTCGAGGGAAGTTTTACTACCTGTACCTGATCGAGGATATCTACAGCCGCAAGGCTGTCGGCTGGGAGGTTTACGAAGCTGAGAGCGGTGAAAAAGCAGCAGCGTTACTGCAACGAAGCGTGACTCAAGAGCAGTGTTGGCGCCAACCACTGGTGCTTCACTCAGATAACGGCGCTCCTATGAAGTCAGTGACGCTGCTGATCAAGATGTACGACCTGGGCATCAATTACTACGATCGAGTTGTGGCCAGCACTGGGAAGCGGAAGGGGCAAAAGGATTTTGTGCGACTGTTTCTTGTGCCAGGCATGGGGCACTGCTTGGGTGGGCCGGGTGTGACTAATATAGGCCAGCCGTTTTCAGCGGATGTGCCATCCGCCGTGCACAACGATGCATTAATGACGCTCGTAGCATAGACCGAAGGAGATAAAGCCCCTTCGGTCCTGATAGCCCGCCAACCCGCTGAGAATGGCTCGCCTAGCAAAGAGCGACCCGTGTGTGCCTACCCTGCGTTACCTGAATTTCGCGGAGGTAATCCGGAGAAAAGCGAGAGTTTCGCTTGCACGGACCGCCCACGAGGCGTCGATCAGATGCCGGCTTCAAGGTACCTCAACTGATTGTGCGGGACGCTTACGCCGATGGTTTAAGTACGACTTTGGTCCAACCGTCGGCCCGCGCATCAAATTGCTTGTACGCTTCCGGACCTTCAGACAACTTCAATCTGTGCGAAATGATCTGCGATGGCTTGGCACGGTCATGATGAATCAGTTCGGCCAGGCGACGGTTGTACGCTTTGACGTTAGCCTGACCAGTACGGATCTGCTGACCCTTGAACCAGAAAGAACCGAAGTCGAAAGCCATTTTGCCTTCTTTCGCCAAGTCGGTTGCGGCGTTCGGATCCTGCGGCACGAAGACACCCACGACACCAATACCGCCGGTTGGCTTGGTGGAGGCGACCAGGTTATTCATAGTCTCGTGATTCGCTTCATGACCATGCTTGTCGCAGCATTGATAACCCACGCACTCGCAGCCACGGTCAGTGCCTCTGCCGTTAGTCAGATTAAGGATCTGCTCCACGGCTTGCGTTTGTGCGGTGTTGATCGGCGTCGCGCCCAGCTTGGCCGCCAGTGCCAAACGGTCTGGATGGCTGTCGACAACAAATACCTGCGACGCGCCTTTGATCATCGCTGCATGAGCTGCCATCAGGCCAACGGGACCTGCACCGTAGATGGCGATGCTCTCACCCGGTAACAGCCCGGACAATTCAGTCGCGTGCCAGCCGGTAGGTAGAATGTCCGAGAGCATAACGTAATCGTCTTCTTTTTCCTTGGCGTCTTCAGGGAGCACCAGGCAATTAAAGTCCGCATAAGGCACGCGCAGCAGTTCAGCCTGGCCGCCCTGGTAAGGGCCCATGTCCGCAAAACCGTAGGCACCACCCGCACTGCCGGGGTTAACGGTCAGGCAGTAGCCAGTCAGGCCCCGTTCGCAGTTTTCGCAGAAACCACAACCGATGTTGAACGGCAGACAGACCATATCGCCCACTTTCACGCGATCAACTGCTGCACCAACCTCGATGACTTCACCCATGTTCTCATGGCCCAGGATTCTGCCAGTTTCAAAGCTGGTGCGCCCTTCGTACATGTGCAAGTCAGAGCCGCAAATATTGGTCGTGGTAATTCTGACCAGTACATCAGTTGCTTTTTCAATCTTTGCATCGGGAACGTTTTGAATGCTGACGTCGTGAGGCCCGTTATAAATAATGGCTTTCATTAGCAGTGCTCCTGAAGGTTTAATGCGTGGTGCGATTTATAAGCACCTGAGTTAGTGTCTGGCTAAAGGGAGATGGTTCAAATAATTTTTTGTCGAAATCGATGGATAAACAGCGTGGGAAAAGGCTCTGCTCTACTGGTTATAGCCTGTCTGTCTATGAATTCAAACGTAAGCGCTCCATGAACCCCGAGACCTCAAAATCGGCTGCGTGCTTGGCTGGGCGATTCTGGTGTGCAGCTCTACGGCAGCAGGGCTTCCTAATCTTCAACCGATGTCGCCGTTGGCAGCCGTCGAGTGCGTGGCGTAGCTATGCATAGGCTCGCCGTTGGGTTTATCGTCTCGGCCAAGCTGTAAAGTTGGGCAATGACCATCGCGCTTTTGGGGGCTCAGGTCATGGTCTGATTCCTTCATATCTGCCCCCTTGGTCACACGTCCCGTTGTGCTGACTTAAGAATGCCAATATTGGTCATTCTAATGGCGCAAAAATGCCAGGGTTTGGGTCTTTCAGTGGCCTATAGGTGCCACTCGTGCCCCCGGTGTCAGGGTAGTTGTCGTGTCCCCCGCTTTTTAAAAGCATTCCGGGGGCGGCAAGAGTATGGTCATGCCTTTCTATTCAGAAGAACGTAAAGCTGCGCTGCTGAAAATGATGCTTCCGCCCCTGAGCCTTTCGGCGGCGGAGGTCGCGCGCCGTGAAGGTTGCAGCGATATGTCTCTCCATTATTGGCGCAAGCAAGCTGCTGCCAGAGGTACGCCATTGTCCGAAGCCAAGCAACCTGTCGACAATTGGTCGGCCGAATCCAAGCTGGCTGTCATTATCGAGGCTTCAGCCCTATCGGAGCTGGAGTTGGGCGAGTATTGCCGACGCAAGGGGATATTTCCCGAGCAAATTACTGATTGGCGCAACGCCTTTATTGCCAGCAGTAGTCAGCACACAAAGGTCAAAAATGTAGTCGTCGGCCAGTCGAAGAATGATAAAAATCGAATCCGCGAGCTTGAGCGTGAGTTGCGTCGCAAGGATGCGGCGTTGGCCGAAACCGCGGCTTTGCTGGTGCTGCGAAAAAAGCTCAATGCCTACTGGGGGAGCGACGACGAGGACAGCTGACCTTGTTGCCAGAACGGTATCTACTCGTCGGTTGGCTCAATGAAGCCATCGCAGCGGGCGCCCGCAGGGCGCCTGCTTGTTTGGAAGTCGGCATTTCGCTACGAACGCTGCAGCGCTGGAGTGTGGCGCAGGAAATTCTGGCAGATGGACGTACTACAACGGTCAGGCCAACGCCGAAAAATGCTTTGAGCGAGCTGGAGCGACAGAACATCGTGACGCTGTGCAATAGCAAGGCCTACGCCCATCTGCCGCCAAGTCAGATCGTGCCACAGCTGGCTGACGAGGGCTGTTACATGGCCTCCAGAGGCCACTTTTTATCGGGTATTACATGCCGCAGGTCAGCAGCAACATCGCTCACGGGCCAAACGACCGCATCGTCATGAAGCGCCTACCACCTATGCGGCCACAGCCGCCAACCAGGTGTGGTTGTGGGATATTACGTACTTGCCGTCGCCGGTTCGAGGGAAGTTTTACTACCTGTACCTGATCGAGGATATCTACAGCCGCAAGGCTGTCGGCTGGGAGGTTTACAAAGCTGAGAGCGGTGAAAAAGCAGCAGCGTTACTGCAACGAAGCGTGACTCAAGAGCAGTGTTGGCGCCAACCACTGGTGCTTCACTCAGATAACGGCGCTCCTATGAAGTCAGTGACGCTGCTGACCAAGATGTACGACCTGGGCATCACGCCTTCACGTGGGCGACCGCGTGTCAGCAATGACAACCCGTACTCCGAATCGCTGTTCAGGACGTTGAAGTACTGCCCGAAGTGGCCGCAGGATGGGTTTGGCAGCCTGGAGGACGCGCGTATCTGGGTCAGAAACTTTATGGTCTGGTATAACACCGTGCATCGTCATAGCAAAATCCGCTTCGTGACACCGGCTCAACGTCACGAGGGGAAAGACCGGGAGATCCTGGCCCGGCGCGATATGATTTACGGGCAGGCCCGGGAAAAAAAACCGGAACGATGGTCAGGTGAGACACGTAACTGGAACCCGATCGGGACGGTGTACCTGAACCCCGAGAGGGAGCTGAAAGTGGTCGTAAAGGTCGCTTAGCACGACGGTGGACGCGACAACTACCTTGAAAAACGCCGGACTGCGCTCCCCCTTAGTCCCATCTTCATCTTTTTCAGTTGCAGAAAACACCCAGTTGCGGGTGCCCTGGGACTTGAAATATTTCTTCTTGACCCAGCGCTTTCCCTTGTTCGGATGCCGTCTTAATGCCCATTGCCACAGCATTGACCAGACTATTGAATCAACTCGATTGAAGGTTGCCTTAGCGACTACGTGACAGTGATAATTGACCCATCCCCGTAATATGGGATTAAGCAGTCTTATCAAATTTGCCTGTTTAGACGTCTTGTTGGCCTTGATGACTTCCCGGATTTTTCCTAAGTGCCCTTTGACATTTGCTTTCGACGGCTTAATCAGTAGCCTGCCGTTGTACTTGCGGAAGTTCCATCCGAGAAAGTCAAACCCCTCCCCGATATGCGTTATTTTGGTTTTTTCAGGCGACAGGTCGAGCCCACGTTCCGCCAAAAATTCCACCACGACGGGCTTCACCTCCAGCTCCAGCCATTCCTTCGAGCTGCCGGTAATAATGAAGTCGTCCGCATACCGTACCATGTTCATTTTCAAGCCTTTTCCTTTTCGTTTCACTGTCGGGAACTTCTCCGCCAGTCTCCTTTCGAGGCCATCCAATGTCATGTTCATTGCCACCGGTGAAATGAGTCCTCCTTGCGGAGTTCCGGCATCGGTAGGGAAGAGCTCGTTCTGATAAACGTATCCCGCCTTGAGCCACTTCCTAAAAACCACCATATCCGTAGGGATGTTGGCGGCCATCCAGTCGTGACTGATCTCGTCAAAACAGCCTCTAATATCGGCTTCCAGCACCCACTGCGCACTCGCGGTTTGCGCCAGAACAGTAAAACATTGCTCTCCAGCGTCAGCGGTTGAGCGTTTTGGCCTGAATCCATAGGAATTCAGGTCTGCAGTGGTTTCCGCGATAGGCTCCAGAGCTAGCAGATGTAATGCTTGCATGGCGCGGCACTTCATCACGGGTATGCCGAGAGGCCTCGTCTTTTTGCTGTTTTTCTTCGGAATCATTACCCTCCGAAGCGGAAGAGTCGAATAATCCCGCCTCTTCAATGACGCGATCGCATTGGTCTTTGCCGCCGGTGTTTTCCAAGTGACCTTGTCAACTCCGGGGGTGTTCTTGCCTTTGTTTTCAGACACCCGTTTAACGGCTAGTGCTTTGCCGCAAAATGAGTGGGTCAACAGCCACTGCAAGGCTTTCGCCTTATTGTGTCTGCCGGCCTGTACAGCCTTCACCATACGGGTCTGCAGCCGCCTTACCTGACGCTGGACTTCGAGCCAATTGATGCCGTCCCAGGCCACGCCGGAGGGTGCACAAGCTCGAGATGCAGCCTTCATTTGCTTTCCTTCCGCTAAGGTGGTTCTACAGATTCTCTGGTGAAGAAAGACCATAAGGAAGTGGGCCCGCTTTCGCGTGGGATGATGTTTCAACCCCTATCCGCCCCGCTACAGGGCGGCATTCGCTTTGTCCTCATTCCTGTTTCCGCACCGCCATAAGTAGACCTTACGGTCCGCTGTCCCACATGGGAGCGATACGGAGTTTCCACGTTCCGCCTGCTGAAGTGTGTCGGGTTAGGTGCCCGCTATTGACCGGAAGGTATATGGGTCACGAAGGCGCAGGAAAAAGGCGCTCTTCCCACCTCCATTGCCGTTTGGCTCAAGCGTGTTAGCCATTTCCGCTTGTTAGAATTCACGATCTTTAACGCGGGTTCAAATGTTTTCACCATACCAACTACCTAGCACTCATCCAGTTTATGGCTACCAGAAAGGTACGCATCTCACGATTGGTACCCCACGCCTTCCGGCGCTTCGTTGCATTGTCCGGGCCGCTCTTGATTCAGGCCCGTAGGTTCACCCGGTGACACGGACGGTTCCCTCCACTTAAGTGGGAACAACTTCTGCAAGCGACTTCGTGTCGCACTTTTCAGAATTCTGCGGGCTCCCCTAAAGGCGCTATCGCCGTACCGGACAAGCCACATCAATCGTTTTGGCGACTACGCCCTGGACCTCGATCGGAAGATCAAACCGATTGATTACAAAATTCAGTTTTAGCTTTTAAATCATAAGCTTAATTGCATTTTGGCGAATTTGGCGCGAATCCCGGCCAACCCTCGTCATGCCATCGGCATCTGGCGCGCCCTTGTTGCTGACTACGCGGTGATAGGCACGCTTGAGGTTGGCGGGTGCAAGCACCCGCTCCATCAGCGTGTCCGGCTCCGCGTTCGTCCACGTCACAGACGCCGTCGATACCTGTGCGCTGTCAGCCGTCATCCTCGGATTCAGTCCGGGATTCGGAGTAACAGTCTTCTCTGGGAGAAATTTCTGCATTTCGGTATTCGACGAGACTCTGACGCCTACTGGCGCGGCCCTTGGTGGCAGAGTTACTTGCCACTTACCACGGCCTCGGCTGACTTCTGCACGCTCATCCCGTCGCCTCGCGGCGCTCGGTAGCACACTGGCAAACGTGCAGATCTCCAAGGGTAATTCGCGCGACCTTCCTGCTTATGCCTGTCGGATATACGTCGTAGCGTTCCGTGCAAGTATTGGGCTTTGATGATTATGGCCATCTCACCCCGCTACGCAGCCTCATCCGCTTCCTGTTCGTCAGGCCAGCATTTTGCCTAAGGCTTCCTTCAGATTCGCAGTCGCCCGCGACACCCTTGCCTTCGGCTAACACTTCCCCTTGCCGGGTGTGTAGAGGACTTCCACCTCCAAGTCATCCAACTCATCACCATAATGAGCTGAACAGCGCCAGTCACGGCGCTACGCGTCATGCCTGGCGCACCATGAAAAAGCCCGATGAAATCACCGGGCTTTACTGGTTTACACCTTGCTTAGTGCCGCCTTCACATCATCCGGCGTCATGTGCAATTTGCGTAAACGTACACCTACCGCGTTGTAAATGGCATTGGCAATGGCTGGGGCCACCGGCGTTACGGCAGGCTCACCCAAGCCGGACGGTGCTGCCTTGCTGGATATAAACTCGATTTTGATCTCTGGTGGCGTCTGCAACATACGCAGCGGCGTATAGGTATCAAAGTTGGAGTCTTTGAATTTACCTTTCACCAACTCGCTGCCTTCAAACAACGCCATCGATAGCCCCCATAGTGCCGCGCCCTGACACTGGGCTTCGGCCCCATCGGGATCGACGATAATACCGGCATCCACGACGATATAGAGCTTCTGTACATCGACCAGGCCAGTGACTTTATCGACATGCACCTGCACGGCACAGGCAACCCAGGTGGGCATCTCCCTTTCCTGGCCAAAGATCGAGGCAATACCCAACCCTGTATCTGTCGGCTGCTGCGTCCCCCAGCCAATCATGGCAGCGGCCTTTTTCAACACGGCAGCCTGACGGGAAGCACCACCAATGGCTATCGGACCACTGCCGGCATTGCGACCTTCGGCAGTCAACAAATCCAGGCGAAATACCAGCGGATCCTTGCCGACTTGGTGGGCCGCTTCGTCCATAAAGCTTTCCACAGCCCAGCCGGTCCAGCCGGCGCTTACCGAGCGCAGCCAGCCAGGACGGAACGAAGCGTTGGCCAGGTCGTTGGATACCGCGCGAACCCTCTGTGCGCCCACCGTGTACCAGTGATCGGCACCGGCGATGGCGAAGGGGTCGAACGGTTGGCCATTGATACCTTTGGGCATAAAGACCGGGACCATCACTTGCGTGGGCCAGCCCGCCGTCGCGTGGGGTTCCGTGGCAATCACGCGCTTGTCCGCATCGAACGCCATCTTCAACTGCTGCACCGATGCGGAACGCGGGCTATCGAACTGCATATCCTGTGAACGGCTCATGACCATTTTTACCGGTTTGCCACCCAGCGCCTTCGACGCCAGCGCCGCCGGAATGGTGTAGTCATCGTTAAGGCGACGGCCGAAACCACCACCCAGCATGTAGGCGCGGATAGTGACCTGTTCTTCTTTCACACCCAGCGCGGTGGCCAGCACCGGCGTGATCAGGGACTGCCATTGGCAACCGGAATGGATCTCCCTATTCTCGTCGAGCGGCTGGGATCCCAGCTGGAGCATTTCAATCCCAACCAGTTCATCACCATGTACCTAGTGGATGCCATGGATGGATTTCAGTTTGAAGCCTTCCTGGTTGAGATCTTCCAGACCATTGGATACGACGTTAAGGAGACCAAGAAGACGGCTGACCAAGGTGCAGATCTTTTCGTTACCCGGTCACGAGAGCACCAATTGCATGAAAAATGTGAGACCTTTGAGATTTTGGCTCGCTGCATGACGCTTAGGAAAAGTCGCCTTTTGACCCGGCATACCTCGGCCCGTAGCGAGTAAATCAACAATGAGTGGCAACCTTCGGCTTGTAACAAATACGGATCCGTTGACCTAGGCACCGAAACGAATCGTTCTGAGTGTGGCTTTTCAGCATAGGGCCTGGACTCTGGCGTTGATCAAAGATGCCGATTCGTTCTCAGACTGAGGAATGACAAATGAAGCTAAATTTGGAAGGCCTACCGCCAATCTAAGGGAGGTGATTGTCATCGAAGACGATGCGACTTTGCGCTCGTTGATGAAAGATATCGTGGTGGAGCTGGGCGCAAGCGCAGTGGTGTTTGAAACGGCGGACGAGGCGTTAACCTATCTGTTGCAGGCACATGGTCAGTGTAGACTTGTGATTGCAGATCATAGGGTGCTAGGGCAAATTCAAGGTACTGAATTTTATCGAGATGATCAAAGGAAGGTGGCCTAGTATTTCTGCCATTCTGACATCAGGATATCTGATAGACCCGGCGACGATACCGGCAACGGCCATCTATCTACATAAGCCTTGGTCGATGGAAGATCTGATAGGCGCTATCGCATTTATGTTGCACCCCGTTTGACTATTCCCAGGCCTTGAATGTGGTTAGCTGCTTCTGGTCGGTTTCGTCTGTAAGACGGAGCCACCGGAAATCCATCGATTAGTTGATCGCACCATTATTTGTACTGAGCATCTGCCCAGATCCCGCGACACACGTTCCCTCAGCTTGCCGCCAGACCTGCAGCGCCGGTATTCAACGCGCCTGAAAGACTACCACCTATAATCGTAGCGCATATTTTACCGCAGCTTAGCGACACGATACGTCGACAGCTAGTCGGACGCGGCATGGCTTCGGCCCACGCGTCACCCTTACTCCGTCTCAAGTCGCTTTTTGGTGACGATCCGCAACGGTAACATAAACGGAACTTGCCCTGATACGTTCGCCGTCCTAGCTCAGCACCTGAACGCCCCCGAAAAAGAGCTCGTGACGACTTTTGCTTACACCTACTCGTCCGCTATGCGCACCTCTTAGCTTCTCACCCCACCATCCAGAGAAGAGCGCATGAGATTTAAAAATAAGGTCAGATAGAAAAAATAGTGGCCAAATGCCCTGATAGCCGCAACGGAGAAAATGGTCTAAAACGGTGATGGGACGATTTTTTGGATCACCGCTTGATACTAAGCTCGACCCGTATCATTTAGACCTAATTATCTGCGTCTGGGGAACACGGAAGCTTATGACCAGTAACTTTCATATTGACTACAAGCTCCATGGGAAACCCAAGTCTTTCATCATCCGCAGCAAAACGATGCAGAATGCAGACGCTTGGCATTGGGCAAGCTGCGATGCGGGCATCACCCCGATACCAAAGCCAGGAAAGGCGCCGTTGAAAATGATATCCAAGCCTCTGGCCGAGAGATACGGCATAACTGATGTGAGCTGGCGGGCGAGCTAAGCTTCCAGTCTGGCTACTCAAGAGCGCAGATTACAGATTCCGGCAGCGACGGGCTCCTCTCCCAAGCCAGACTACACGCTCCATCTTTGTTCGCTGCAACCTGAGCTGCGAAAACAAAATGTCACGTAGTAAACATGGCGGCAACCGCTTTACCTGCCCACTTCCGGCGCAAAACCTACAGCTTGTCCGTCGCTGCATTTAGAATGGGTAGAACTCACTTTGACCTTTTTCGACAACAAGGGACTGATCAACGTGAATCCAGAACATGAACGGCAATTTTTGATCGGAGGCGGCAAAAGTGGTGAGCTTATCCGCCGTCACGATTGGTCTGCTACCTCGATAGGCATTCCAGAACGTTGGCCTAGTGCGCTTCGTAACGCCCTCGGACTCATGCTCAGCTCTTGCGATAGCATGTATCTTGTCTGGGGGCCTAAGCTGTTATTTTTTTGTAATGATGCGTATCGTGCTGCTCAGGAAATGCGGTTACAGGATCTCGTAGGAACACCATTCCCCGTTTCAATGGAGAATGTATGGAGCTCGGTTCAGGACTCAATGGCGGAAGCGCTTGCGGGCCGCGCTAACCGAATGACAGATACTCCCAGCATCACAGTCAGGGGTGGCGCAGAGATAACCACTTGGTGGAGCTATTCGTTCTCACCTATCCGGGACGACGCCGGATCCATCAAAGGCGTCCTCTGTTTTGCCAAAGACACCACTGATCACGTTAGAGCCACTCTTGCTCTTATGGATAGTGAGCAAAGGCTTGATGCACTGATCAGATCGTCCTCTGAGGTGCGCTTCTCTATTAGCGCCGATTGGAGCCAACTGCATCAGCTGACCGGTGGCGATTTCATTCGCAATACCGACGACACGAACTCTAAATGGCTCGAGAAATATATTCCGGCCGATGCGCGGGATGCCGTGCGCACAGAATACGAACGCGCGATTCAAACCCGAACGACCTACCATATAGAGCATCCGGTCAATCAAGTAGACGGAACGGTCGGCTGGGCGCATGTGCGTGCCGTGCCGTTGATCGATCAGCACGGCGCCATCACCGGATGGTTGGGCGCGGCCTCCAATATTACTGACCGTAAACGTGCAGAAGCGGCGCTACTAGAAAATGAAGCACAGCTTCGAATTCTCAATTCTAACTTAGAAAATATAATTACCGAAAGGACAGCAAAGCTACGTTTGTTCAGAGACGTCATTGAAGCTAACGCGGTTCCAACTTGCGTATTTGATACTAATTTCCGCCAGGTTGCGTTTAACCGTGCGCATCTCGACGTATTTGAACGGTTACATGGAGTGCGACCCAAGGATGGAGAGGTTTTACCGGATATGATGTCCCCGGTACAAGGAGCCAGCCTCCATGCGCATATGGCCCGTGCTTTGAACGGAGAGACTTTTCGCGTGATTGCTGAATTTGGCGAAAAAGGGATTAACCAACGTAGCTTCGACTTTTCTTATACACCCCTCTTGGATTCAACAGGAAGGGTGATCGGCGCATTTTATTTTGCGCACGACGTAACTGACGAGATCAAATCCAGGGTTGAGCTTGAAGCTGTTCAATCAGCCCTGCGGCAAGCGCAAAAGCTCGAAGCCGTGGGACAACTTACTGGCGGCGTGGCCCACGACTTCAATAATCTTCTCACGGTAATAAAATCCTGCAGTGACTTGCTTAAGCGTCCCACAATTTCTGAAGATAAGCGCCAACGGTACGCCGATGCTATTTCCAGTACGGTCGACCGCGCCTCAAGACTTACCGGACAGCTTCTGGCATTCGCAAGGCGACAAACATTGAAACCGGAGGTGTTCGCCGCAGGTGAAAGCATCCAAGGTTTAGGAGACATGCTCGAAACTCTATCAGGCAGTACGATCGCGATCGTGATGGAAATATCAGAAAAACCATGTTTCATTTTTGCAGATGCTAATCAGTTTGATACTGCGCTTGTGAATTTAGTACTTAACGCTCGTGATGCGATGGGCGGATTAGGTAAAATTTGTATTCGCGTAGAATCCGTCGACCATATTCCCGCAGACGGACGACAGCCGGTTTTAACTGGTCACTATGTTGTTGTATCAGTCACCGATACCGGTAGCGGGATCTCTTCAGATATTTTGGAGACTATATTTGAGCCTTTTTTTACCACAAAAGAGCAAGGAAAAGGCACTGGCTTGGGCTTATCTCAAGTCTTTGGGTTCGCCAAGCAGTCAGGGGGGGAAATTTTGGTGGAAAGTCAGGTTGGCGAAGGTACTACTTTCAGGCTTTTTCTTCCACGCGTGGACGCGCAAACAGATGTGCAGTTAGACAGAACTTCTGAACCCGCAAGCCTGAACGCAAACCATGGAACGTGCATCCTCCTGGTTGAGGACAATCCCGACGTAGGTGCATTTTGCCTCAATATTCTTTCAGAACTTGGCTTCCGGCCCGTCTTGGCATCGAATGCTGAGACGGCTTTAGAGCAATTGGCCGGCTGTGAGAATCGCTTCGCGATTGTACTGACTGATGTCGTCATGCCAGGGATGAATGGGATAGATTTAGCCAAGGCGATTCGAAAATTTTATCCGCTTTTACCTGTCGTACTTACGTCTGGCTACAGCGATATTCTTGCCCAAGAGGGGAGCTTTGGATTTGAGGTTTTGCGAAAACCTTATTCAATAGATGAGCTTTCATCCGTTCTAGTTAGTGCGCTGCGCCACGTCACTAACCAATACAAAGAATAAATTAGTCATTTTTCACGACCGGCTTCCGACGCCGATTGTAGGTCAGTATTTACCTACATCCTCAAGACGGAGTCACGCCATCTCCTTTGTATGAGTAGTATTATGCGTCTTCGTCCCGGTGGCACGCCCAACGGGACTTACCCGAATGATTATTGAAAAATGATGCTGAAAATGTAGGCGCTGAAGTTCAATCATCGCCCTCATTGTTTTGTTTCGGTGTTTCATTATCTGTTTCCGGTTCCTTCGATGGACGAGTCGGCGGTATTGAGTGGACGACTTATGGGTATGGCAGTGCCGTCGCTGTAGCGGGTTTTGCGAGCCAGCAGTCATCAGTACAGCACTAGAGGCCTTGGAACGGAATGCGTTCTATGCTAACTGCCCCCGCTGAAAATGCTAATCGGCGCATGCAATCAAGTCTCACAGGCCCCTCGCTGAAGCTCACAAAATGGGTTTGCCACCGGTTACCCCGTAGCGTTCGCCTGAGATATAACTGCCCTCATCTGACGCAAGCAGGACATAGATCGCCGCGACCTCGACAGGTTGCCCTAGACGACCTAGAGGGGTTGTTGATCCGAAATTTTACACCGACTCTTCGGACATTGTGGACACAATCATGGGTGTCCAAACTGGCCCGGGGGGACGCTATTAACACGAATACCACGCTTGCCAAGCATCTGGGCAAGACTAGCGGTGAAGTGCGCGATGGCGCCTTTTGTGATGGCATACGCCAACAGGCTGGGACTTGGTGCGTCGGAATTGACGGAACTGGCGATGATGATGGAACTGCTGGCTGCGATGTTGGGTAGCGCGGCGTTGCAGATGCGAAACATCGCCGTGACATTGACGTCGAACGTCTTTAACCATTCTTCGTCAGGTATCTCTTCCAACGTTTCATGAGTCATCTGAAATGCTGCATTGTTAACCAAGATATCGATGCGCCCGAACTCCGTCACGGTGCCGTTCACGACCCCGGCACAATTCGTAAGGGTCGCCAGTTCTCCCGGCATAGAATGCATTGACGTCCAGCGTCTTCTACCCTGCGTGCGGTTTCCTTTGCATCCTCGTGTTCATCCAGATAGGCAATAGCAACGTCAGCCCCTTCACGCGCAAAGGCGTGGCGACTGCGCGCCCAATACCGCTATCACCACCGGTAATCAACGCGATTTTATTGCCAAGTCGGCCTGATCCTCGATAGCTATTCTCTCCGCAATCGGGGTACGGTTCCATTCTGCTTTGGTCACCGGGAATAGGTTGTTGCTGAGGTTTGAAGGGTGGCACGGGATAACTGTTCATTGAAATCCTCCTGCCATCGTTTGACCGAGCCAACGCCATGAATGAGCAGCCTGCCATTCATTGAATGCACTTCAACATCGCATCAATTGGTTATCGAAAAATCTGATCCTGAGTTCTTGTTATGAAGACGCAGACGGTTCGAGCTTGACTTTGATCCAGCCCGATTGGTGTTTATCGAATGATTTGAAGGCGGAAATCGCATCCGTCAGCGGTTCGGTCTGGGTGAGGATTTTTGCAGGATCAACTCGTCCTGCGAGCGTCATCTCGATGAGCTTGGGGATGTATTTTCGGTGATGACAATTGCCCATATTGATGCGGACGTTTTTGTTCATCGCAGCGCCGATTGGGAAAACGTCAAACCCGGCAGGATATACCCCGATAATCGATATCGTACCCGCCTTGGCCACAGCTTCTACGGCCCATTGCAGCGCTTGGGAGGGCTCATCGCCAGGCTGCCACTGCGCAGTCTCGTGCACCTCGCCATGGTGAGCATGATTGGCATCAATACCGACCGCATCAATAACCCGATCGACGCCGATGTCGGCGGTCAGACGAGCGATGGTTTTGACCGGGTCTTCCTTTTCAAAATTGATGCATTCGGCACCAAGCTCCTGTGCACGAGCGAGTCGGTCGTCAAAGCAATCAACGGCGAACACCCTGCCGGCGCCCATCAGCTTGGCGCTGACAATTGCAAAAAGCCCCACCGGGCCGCAACCGAATACAGCAACGGTATCGCCATCTTTGATCCCAGCCATTTCAGCGCCAAACCAAGCTGTCGGAAAAATGTCCGACATTGCAATCGCCTGGTCATCGGTGATCTCATCTGGGAGCTTGATCAAACCTATATGGGCGAAAGGAATGCGGGCTTTCTCTGCTTGGAGGTCATCGAACGGGTCAGTGTTTTTAGGGACGCCAAAAAAGGAGGTACCTGCTGTTTTGCCATTGGGATTCGCAATATCACATTGGGCAAAATATCCAGCACGACAATACGAGCAGTTACCGCAGGCGATGGTCGAAGGGATCAAGACCCTGTCACCTATTTTTAGATTGCGCACGTCTGCCCCAAGCGTTTCGACGATACCTACGCCTTCGTGGCAAGGATGGTGCCTGTTTGCATGTCCGGAGCACTTCCCCGGATAAAATGCAGATCCGTTCCGCAAATTGCCGACGCGGTAATTTTTACGATGGCATCCGTGGGTGACTGGATTGTTGGCTCTGGGACTTCATCCAGCCTGATGTCCCCCACGCCATGGAATACGACAGCTTTCATCTTCTCACCTCGTCATATCTATAAAGTACGTAGGAAGGTGGAGAAAAAATCTGTGCGCAAGGTTTCATTGAGAGTCAAATTTACGGACAGACGGAGGAAGGGTATTAATGCAGACAACTGAATCGCGGTACTGAGTCAGCCCAATACCCAAACCAGTCAGACACCAATCCTTCCGTCACTTGAGCAAACATCATGTCTCGGCTCAGTCCTCGCTGCCGGGCGGCGCTTATGATCGCAGGAGGCTTGTTCGATGAGCGATGGCCATGACTGCCATCATATGAGTTCGCTCTGTTGAGAACTATATGTAAATATTTGTCTATTTATCGGTTCGCAGATCTATCGAAATTTGTTTGGCGAGCCACCATTTCACTCCGAAGTTCGCCGATCAAATTTGCTATCGCACGACTTGAAGAAAGTCTTGTCACTGAGATTCCCGTGGCCAATAACTCTACGCGACCCGAAGAAGCCTCAAAAACTCTCACCATAAGCGAGCCGTCCGAATTCAAGGTGCAGGTGCAAGAGAGCGGCAGGAACCCACACTCAATTATATGGCGGAGTTCAAGTGTGGATATCATCAGGTTTTTCGTCCTTGGAAGTAAGCCATTTATGGATGTTTTGCGGTCTGCGGCTTGACGTCACTTCGCATCGTCGTGACCGAAGAAAGTTGGATCAAGCACCAACGCGCGTAGTGGCTGCAGACGCTTCTCGGCTGCATCAGCTTGTTTGAGGCAATCGGCGGCATCGTGAGATGCGCCGACGACGGTCGCCTGGTCGGACATCTGACGCAGTAGCAAAATCCTCTCTTCCACGGCTCTCAAGGTATCCCAAAGTCCGATATCAATGGCGGCATTGACTTCACAAATGAGCGACTTCATAGAAAAAGCATGTCCCGTGTGGCAGCGAAATCTAACGATGGAACCCTCTTCGATTTGCACCAGCACGCCATGACAATCCGGACAGGTGAATTGAGACACTTTACCGAGCCCCATTACGCCTGCTTCGAGACCGTTGCCTTTCAAGGAAATGGTATTTTCGATCTCGTGAGGTGTTTGCCCATTATGAGGCAAACGGTCAGCGCGACTTCCGACCGTTTCAGCGATCTGCTGAGCGATGGTCGCAATCGAACCTATCAGATCGATCTGGACGTGTTGGATTGCGCTCTCAGGCATGGAGCTGAGCATGGCTTGCGACGGATCCTGAACGAAGGTCATACCGCCTCGATCTTTTACGGCCCAAAGACCCGCAGTGCCGTCATCTAGAGCACCTGACAAGATCATGCCCATGACCCTGGCGCCGTAACTGGCCGCCGCTGAGCGGAACAATACGTCGACCGCAGGCCGGACGCGACACTCCTTTGGCCCGCGCGTCAGTCGTATGCCTTCATGCATCAGCATTAGGTGACGATCAGCAACGGCGACATAGACGGTACCCGGCTGGATGCGCTCGCCGTCTCGCGCTGCAACCACTCGCATGCTGGTCGATCTGGAAAGAATTTTGTGAAGCACGCTGGGCTCGTATGCAGGGATATGCAGTACCACGAGAAACGCAGCGGGCACATGAGAAGGCAAATTTTCAAACAGCGAAATGAGTGCCTGCACGCCTCCTGCCGAGGCACCAATGACCACGACGTTTCGTACGTCAACATCCAGCCCATCCGTCACGTCTACCTCCATAGTCTCGCATTCACTGTAGACGCTTTTCTCGCAGAGCGGGCGACCCCCTCTGTTTGGCTGCTCATATGACAAGAGCTTTAAAGCTAGAGCAGGCCAATGATGGCTAGATGCCTCGATAGCGAAAACGGTTGGAAGTGCCTACAACTGTGCGTCCTATTTCCCTGCGTAATCGGAGGCGTCGTGTCCCATCTGATGGATTTGCCCTTAGTTCACAACTACCGAGGGAGAAATTTTATTGTGAAATTCGGTTGGCAAAAACCTAACGATCAGATCCCAGCAGCGGCCCGAGTGGTTATTGAAGGTGACATCAAGGGTCTGGGAGAAATTGCTTTTGAATTGGCAGGGCCTTGGGACGATTACCAACAGGCTGCGTCTGAAGCAATTAGGGCCGCCGAAGACTGGCTTGATCAGCACCAACGGGGAGCCTGATTCCCGGAAGACAACCGGTACAGCAGCTAATCGGGGACGATCAGGCCTCAAGCAACCTCAGTCGCGCCGCTGAGAATTTCGGCCTGCTATTCATTTGACGCAGCCGGGGCGATGAGAGCTTGGTTCAGCCCGACTTTTGACAATCGACGGATTCGTGAACACGATTTCTTCGCGACTCAGAACAAAGTAGTCAGTCGCCAGCGGGATGAACCTTTCCACTAAAGACGCTAAAGCCATAGGTGTTGTACAAAAGAGTCACCGGTATCAAAACCGCGAATCCGACCAACATGAAAACTTGACTGCTCGGACTGGAAGCGGCGGCTTGCAGGGTCAACTGCGGTGGAACGATTAGTGGAAACAACGCCATCGAGCTATATCAACGGCGCCGAGCTATTCGCCGACGGGGGCGCATCCCAGGTCTAGTCGGGCACCGAGCAGCCACGTGATGGTAATAACAAACTATGCCAGCCGATCAATCTGCATTTATGGAGTCATCCCATGAGCAATTTCGTTGGTTCGACAATAGATCATATGGGTATCGGTGTTTGTGACATCTCGCATGCTCAAGCCTTCTATGAATCAATGCTTAGACCATTAGGGATTACATTGGTGATGAGCAATAAGCAAGATTCTCAACGTTCGAAGTCTCGCCGACTGGGGTTCGGTTCTGGAACAAAGCCATTTCTCTGGTTGCATGACGCGGTCGTTCCCAGTCACGGGGCGCACGTAGCACTCATTGCGCAGAGCCGTGAGGCGGTCAATGCTTTCCATGCGGCTGGCATAGCTGCTGGCGGACAAGACAATGGAGCGCCGGGCATTAGGCCTCATTACCACGCCAATTATTACGCAGCTTATGTGCTGACACCTGACGGGGTGAATATAGAAGCTGTTTGCCAAGTAACAACTTGATATTGAAATTCACATCAGCTCCATCCGGGAGCTGCTACGACAATTACTCTATGTGCTGTCCCCTGATCCCATTCATCCGGGCCGGGGGAACAGTAGAAAAGATCCAGAAGCGTTTTCGCCAGCTGATGACTCATCTATGGTCTTTTGCCGCGTTGGCTGAGAGCAGCCTGTTGTGGCCGCCGTCCGCTTCAGCCGCCGGTTGCAATCCCTTAAATGAATCCCTCCAACATATCCAAGCTGGAGCTAGCAAGCCTACGCCACGTGCCTCTCAGTAGGCTTGAGGCCGATGGCGACTCGCCTTGCACATCCCACACCCTAAGCCAAAGCGCGGGTCATCGATTCGCCTGGCCGGGAATCGAAGGCCTCTTCATGAAGAGGCATGCCGCTTGCCGCATATACCCCGATGAACATCTGCGTATTTCCCGTGGGCGAAAGCCTCACCTGGACATCGATGAAGGTGCCGTCGTCCAACGTCTCGTCGTGTGTCCGATGGTGAAACGTCGGATCAGCCCATTGCCAGAATACGCCCCCTCGAATTCGCATGCCCAGCCCTCCTACACTTTAGTCATGGATGTTAGAGAACTAACCATAGCGCAGAGACGCGATGGCGCAACGGACTGCTTCAAAATCGACTCCTATATCGGAAAATTGTCCGCGACTCCTGTACAAGGCTAGAGATCCTGCATAGGTTCTCAAGTCTGCCTTTCTATTTTGATCGAGAGTATGAGAGTTTTATGCCAGATGCTTCGGCAGAAGGATTAAGCGCCGCCCTCGTAGATTTTCCGATGCCCATGATGTGGAGCACTTCGACCCCTCGGATCAGCAGGTAGTCCGCGACTATTCGACGATGGCATCGCCACCAAACCGCCTCGGAGCACATGATGGCGCAGCGCTTGGTGTCGCTCAGCTCCAACAATTGGCGCAACCCTTCCTCAAATTCGTCCGAGAGAGCGTAGTCAGCGTAATTATGGAAGCTTCGATTGTCCCAGAACGCATTGACCTCATCCTGGACGGTTTTAGATTTCTTGCGTAATCCACCTAGAGCTGCAATCTGGTAATGCAAGATGTCGGATTGGGCCAGTAGCTCTGGCAGGACATCCAGGTTGTACTGGGGATTCGTTCGGGAGCGTGGCACAGTCCGAATGTCCACCACAGCGTTCACATCAAAGCTCTGCAGCATCTGGACGAAGACGTCAATTGGCTTAGTCGAATGACCCACTGTGAAAATTACCTTGCTCATCCCCTCGTCCTCAATGGTCAGAAACTGAAATGCATCAGCCCGATCGTCTTCGATGATCGCGCATGAAATCTCGGTGTTGTAGGCTAAACGGTGCCGCTTTTCCCTAGCGTACTCGCCTGCGATCTTCGATCATCTCCCTCGCTCAGCGTTCGATTTCGTACAATCCGCCAACTGAGAGCAATGCCTGTCCGGCCGGTTGGCTTTGGTCAAGCTACCAACCAGGGGTCTACATTTGCTGCAAGATCGGCAACGTTGATTCCTGTGACTAAACGTGGCTACTTCAGTTCAATATCTCCAAAAGACCGGCGTCAAGCACCAATACTGTGAGAATTTCCAACCGGCCCAAGAGCATCCCAATCGTCAAAAGCCACTTTGCAGTATCCGGCAGTAATGAGAAATTACCTGGAGGGACAATGATGTCGCCGAGGCCCGGCCCAACGTTGCACACAGCAGTTGCTGCGCCACTCAAAGCCGTCGTCCAATCGAGTCCAATGAGAGCAAGGCCTAAGGCGATTGCTGCAATCGTGACGGTGAAGAAAAAGCAAAACGTCAAAAGCGAGCGGACAATCTCCTCGTCTATAGAATTACCGTCGTACTTCTTTTGAATCAGATGGATAAGTTGTTTTAGGCTGCTCAACAGCAGGGTTCCTGCCACCTGAAAACGAAAGATTTTGAGGCCACCAGCTGTAGAGCCTGAACATCCCCCAACAACCGTCAGGTAAAACAAAGCAGAACGGCAAAACTGCCCCACAGTGTGTAGTCACCCAATGCAACGCTGTGGTGGTCACGACAGAGGTCACGTTAATGGCGACGATACGTACGGAGTCCCACCAATTGTAGTCACTGCTAAAGCTCAACCAGGTACCAACAACTAGCCAAGTAATCACGAGAAAACTGATGAATCCTCGTACCTGTTGATCTTTTATCGACGCGCTCCTATGGCCACGCAATGTCGCGACATACAGCGTGAACGGTAGGCTGCCCAAAATCATGACGATCACCGCCGTCCAATGAATAGCCGGTTGCGGCCAGTGAGCCAGCGATGCATCTGATGTCAAGTACCCACCTGTAGAGATCAACGACATCGCATGATCGATGGCCTCAAACGGCGTCATACCTGCTAACCAAAGGGCCAAGACCACTCCACGAGTCAGCCCAAGGTATATCCATAGGATATACATGGCAGCCACATGGGAACGGGCGTTACTTTCCCTGACCCGTCTGAAGACTCAATCTCAAACAGACGCATGCCGCCCACTCGCAGAAGTGGAAGGATGGAAGGATCGCCAGGGCCATACTGATAAAGCCAATACCACCCAACCAATGAAGCATTGAGCGCCATATCAGCAAACCAGAGGAGGAAGTGTCTAAACCGGCGAGGATGGTAGAGCACGTTGTAGTGATGCCCGACATCGTTTCGAAAAACGCGTCGGTGTAGCTGATATGGTGGACGAATACCATCGGTAAAGCGGCAACGGAGCAGACGACAACCCAACTGGCGGTCGCCAGAATGTACATGTCTCAGGTCTAAGCTGCGGCGTCTCTGGCCGTCCCCGCACAATGAGCATGAGTCCAGAAATCAACGTGATCAGGCTAGACCAGAGGAGGACAGAGAGCTCGCCGCTTCGCTCATAAACGACTAGCGTAATCATGGGAGATCGCCATGCTTACGGCCAACGTGATCAGGAAAAACCCAAGAAAAAACCAATGAGCCGCATTGCCGCGATGGACATGAAAGAAGCTTGTTAACGAAATCGCACTGTATCGTGTGGGCAACCCTCACCCCCTGCAAATTTTCCGTAGAAATTCTACAAAAAAACTTAACGCAGACTGAGATATGACATTAGCGGCAATGCCTGATCGACAAGAAATCCTACAGATGCGGAATCTATTAAATTCGAAGCTCACTAAAAGATGTGTGGGCCATAGCGGTCAAATAATTGCTTTAGAATCATCACAGCACGAATGCTAAGGCTTTAGGTAAGCGAGCTGTCATTTTTCTGACTGAATTCTCGTGCTAAGCCCCACCACACATCAGTTATGCCGAGTTTTTCCGTTTGTGTTTTAGCTTGGCACATAGGCCTAAAAGCGGTCTCGGTCACTGAATCTACTCCTGCATGGAGAGCGGCGAAATGACATGCATCACTGTCGCAGAGATGAGCCATCTGCATGAAAAACCTTTTACGCTGGGCGTTGAATCGGTAGCGGATTTCGAAAACCTTTATGTGCTTCATCAATGGCCTCCATTCTCAAGTACAACAACATTTTCGAAAGCGTAGTACCGCCATGACCGCGTCAGAGCTTACCCGACTGGCGGCATGTTGTTTTCCGGTAGGAAAGCGGGCGCTGAGATGTGCCACGACTTTCGGGGCGCAAAGGCGTAGGCTCAAAGAATCCAACCCTACGTTTTGAGTCTGAAATGCCTAATTTAATGAGTCAAATCAGATTACGCGTGCCAGCGGGCTCAACAATCGCGAGTCACCTTAATCATGACTTGATCGAACACCTTCCCGTGGGGGTGTACCTTTGTGATCAGCTCGGCGTGTTGGTTGCCTACAATCGTAAAGCTGCAGAAATTTGGGGGCAAAATCGTATGCGTCCGGGCATCACGCCTTGCGTGATTAAACCGGCTGCCACTTATGCGGAAGCAGCTGCTCGATTTCACTCGCCCGCTGCGTCGGCAGGCGCGTGAGAACATCCTTTAAATAGGCATACGGATCATGACCATTCAGCCGCGCAGACTGGATCAAGCTCATGATCGCCGCCGCCCGTTTTCCGCTGCGTAGCGACCCGGCGAAGAGCCAGTTCTTGCGCCCAAGAGCCCACGGTC
>NZ_LYSO01000023.1:0-76215 GCF_001728935.1 Pseudomonas sp. AP42 | reverse complement strand
CGGGGCGCCTGAGATCAAAAGCAGATCAAGATCAAGAGCGGCTCGCTTCGCATCGTGGTTACCGGTGGCTGCGGCGAACTACACAATTGTGTAGATACCTATGGCCATCGCAGGCAAGCCAGCTCCCACATTTTGATCGATATTGCCCACAAAAAAGGCCCCCATCTCGGGAGCCTTTTCTGGTTAAGCGAACGACTTACATATTCGGGTAAGTCGGCCCACCCGCACCTTCCGGCGTTACCCAGGTGATGTTCTGCGAAGGGTCCTTGATGTCACAGGTCTTGCAGTGCACGCAGTTCTGGGCGTTGATCTGGAAGCGCTTCTCGCCGTCTTCCTTGGTCACCACTTCGTACACGCCAGCCGGGCAGTAGCGCTGCGCCGGTTCATCGTAGAGCGGCAGGTTGGTGCCGATCGGGATGCTTGGGTCCTTGAGCTTCAAGTGGCACGGCTGCTCTTCTTCGTGGTTGGTACCGGAGATGAAGACCGAGCTCAGCTTGTCGAAACTCAACTTGCCGTCGGGTTTGGGGTAGTCGATCTTCTGGCTGTCTTTGGCCAGCTTCAGGCAGGCGTAGTCCGGCTTGGTGTCGTGCAGGGTGAAAGGGATCTTGCCGCCGAAAATGTTCTGGTCGAGCCAGTTGAAACCGCCGCCGATGATTGCGCCGAACTTGTGCACGGCCGGGCCGAAATTACGGCTGGCGAACAGTTCTTCGTACAGCCAACTGGCTTTGAAGCTGTCGACATAGGTGGTCAGTTCGTCGCCGCCCTCGGATTCGGCAAACAGGCGGTCGGCCACGGCGTCGGCGGCGAGCATGCCGGACTTCATCGCGGTATGGCTGCCCTTGATCTTGGCGAAGTTGAGGGTGCCCAGGTCGCAACCGATCAGCGCGCCGCCCTTGAAGACCATCTTCGGCAGCGAATTCAGGCCGCCTTTGCAGATCGCACGGGCGCCGTAGCTGATGCGCTTGCCGCCTTCCAGGTACTGGGCCAGCACCGGGTGATGCTTGAGGCGCTGGAATTCATCGAACGGCGACAGGAAGGTGTTGCTGTAGGACAGGTCGACGATCAGCCCGACCACCACCTGGTTGTTTTCCAGGTGATAAAGGAACGAGCCACCGGTGTTCTCGTTACCCATGATGTCCAGCGGCCAACCGGCGGTGTGCACCACCAGGCCCGGCTGGTGCTTGGCCGGATCGATTTCCCAGATTTCCTTCAGACCGATGCCGTAGTGCTGGGCGTCGGCGTCGCTGTCCAGGTTGAAGCGCTGGATCAGTTGCTTGCCGATGTGGCCACGGCAGCCTTCGGCGAACAGCGTGTACTTGCCACGCAGCTCCATGCCAGGGGTGTACAGGCCGTCTTTTGGCTTGCCTTCACGGTCAACGCCAAGGTCGCCGGTGATGATGCCGCGCACCACGCCGTTCTCGTCGAACAGCGCTTCCTGGGCGGCGAAGCCTGGGTAGATTTCCACGCCCAGGTTCTCGGCCTGTTGGGCCAGCCAGCGGCACAGGTTGCCCAGGGAAATGATGTAGTTGCCCTCGTTGTGCATGGTCTTGGGCACAAAGAAGTCGGGCACCTTGGTGGAAGCTTCCGGGCTGCGCAGCACATAGATGTCGTCGCGCACCACCGGCGTGTTGAGGGGGGCGCCGAGTGCTTTCCAGTCCGGGAACAGTTCATTCAGGGCACGTGGCTCAAACACCGCACCGGAGAGGATGTGGGCGCCGACTTCGGAGCCTTTCTCGACCACGCAGACGCTGATTTCCTTACCGGCTTCGGCGGCCTTCTGCTTCAGTCGGCAGGCGGCAGACAGGCCCGCCGGGCCAGCGCCGACGATGACCACGTCGAATTCCATGTATTCGCGTTCCACAGGCTATCTCCTACTCAAGGCTCAACAGGCTTTTTTTTCTAATGGGTGGAGGTTCGGTGTGGTTCTGCGCGAAGGCAGCACCCACCTGTCTCTCTAGGTGGCGCATTATATATAGACCACTGACAGCGTCCAATACAAACGTTTGTTTGAATTGCCTGCAGCCTAGATAAATCAAAGCAACGGGGCTTATGACTGACCATTTTGCCGTATTGACCAGAATAGGCGTTCCGGTCAAGATACGGTCGGTTTTGCGCTTCCCGTAGGCAGACTGCAGGTTTCAAGAGCACGTCCAAAGACAGGCCGAAGGCAATAAAGGTGATGCGCACCCAAACGTTGGGGCGCAGTTTACACGCCGCGATAAAGAATGACCTCTCAGTCACCACTGACGAACGGTCGTCATTTCCCGTGTGCAAGGCCACTGCCGAGGTCTTTGGAGGTGCCCTTGTGTGCCGATGAGCATCAACCGCCAGGTTCGCCTAGGCGACTTTCTTTTCACCGGAGAGTAACGAGGAATCCATGAAGGTTCTTGTAGCTGTCAAACGCGTTGTCGATTACAACGTGAAAGTTCGCGTCAAGGCGGACAATTCCGGCGTCGACCTTGCTAACGTCAAGATGTCGATGAACCCTTTCTGCGAAATCGCTGTGGAAGAAGCCGTACGCCTGAAAGAGAAAGGCGTGGCGACGGAAATCGTCGTGGTGTCCATCGGCCCGACCACCGCCCAAGAGCAGTTGCGTACCGCTCTGGCCCTGGGCGCCGACCGCGCCATTCTGGTGGAGTCCGCTGAAGAGCTGACCTCCCTGGCCGTGGCCAAGCTGCTCAAGGCCGTTGTCGACAAGGAACAGCCACAACTGGTGATCCTGGGCAAACAAGCCATCGACAGCGACAACAATCAGACTGGCCAGATGCTGGCTGCACTGACCGGTTACGGCCAGGGCACCTTCGCTTCGAAAGTCGAAGTGAGCGGCGACAGCGTTGCGGTCACCCGTGAAATCGACGGCGGCGCGCAGACGGTTTCCCTGAAACTGCCGGCCATTGTCACCACCGACCTGCGTTTGAACGAGCCGCGTTATGCGTCCCTGCCAAACATCATGAAAGCCAAGAAGAAGCCCCTGGAGACGCTGACTCCGGATGCTTTGGGCGTTTCTACCGCCTCTACCAACAAGACCGTCAAAGTCGAAGCGCCGGCTGCGCGCAGCGCGGGTATCAAGGTCAAGTCGGTGGCTGAACTGGTCGAGAAACTGAAAAACGAAGCGAAGGTGATCTGATCATGACTATCCTCGTAATCGCCGAACACGATAACAAGGTGCTGGCCCCGGCCACCCTCAACACCGTGGCCGCCGCCGCTAAAATCGGTGGCGACATCCACGTCCTGGTAGCAGGGCAGGGCGCTGGCGCCGTGGTTGAAGCCGCTGCGAAAATTGCGGGCGTGAGCAAAGTCCTGAACGCTGACAATGCCGCTTACGCGCATCAGCTGCCGGAAAACGTTGCACCACTGGTCGCAGAGTTGGGCAAGAGCTACAGCCACATCCTGGCTGCCGCCACCTCCAACGGCAAAAACATCCTGCCACGCGTTGCCGCGCAGCTGGACGTTGACCAGATCTCCGAGATCATCTCGGTAGAAAGCGCCGACACTTTCAAGCGCCCGATCTACGCCGGTAACGCCATCGCTACCGTACAGTCCAACGCTGCGGTCAAGGTCATCACCGTGCGCGCCACCGGTTTCGACCCGGTTGCCGCCGAAGGTGGCTCGGCTGCCGTTGAAGCGGTCTCCGCTGCCCACGACGCTGGCACTTCCAGCTTTGTCGGCGAAGAGCTGGCCAAGTCGGACCGTCCTGAACTGACCGCTGCCAAGATCGTCGTCTCGGGCGGTCGTGGCATGCAGAACGGTGATAACTTCAAGCACCTGTACGCCCTGGCCGACAAGCTGGGCGCTGCGGTCGGCGCTTCTCGCGCAGCCGTTGACGCAGGTTTTGTACCCAACGACATGCAGGTCGGCCAGACCGGCAAGATCGTGGCGCCACAGCTGTACATCGCCGTCGGTATCTCCGGCGCGATCCAGCACCTGGCTGGTATGAAAGACTCCAAAGTGATCGTAGCGATCAACAAGGACGAAGAAGCGCCGATCTTCCAGGTTGCCGATTATGGCCTGGTAGCGGACTTGTTCGAAGCCGTACCGGAGTTGGAGAAGCTGGTCTAATCCAGCTGCTTCACTTATAAAGAGCCCGGTCTTATGACCGGGCTTTTTTATTCCCTGTGGGCGCGAGCTCGCTCGCGAAAAACCCACAGGCGCCGCATTTATTCAGAAAGCACGCGTTATCGTTGACGTTTTTCGCGAGCACTTTAGGAAGGAACATGCCATGGCGCTGCGCCCCTGGACTGTACTGCTGGGCCTTACGCTGCTGCCGAGCCTGACACTCGCCGCCGGCAAGTGCGAGCGCCTGGTGATCACCGGCAGCCCGGACGCACCGCCTTTACTCTGGCGCGACCCTCAGGACCCTACGCACCTGATCGGCGCGACCGCTGACGTGCTGCAACAAGTGGGCAAGGAGCTCGGGCTGAAAATCGACCTGCTCTACGGCGGCAAACGCTCCCTGGCCCTGGAGGAAGCGCGTAGCGGGCGCATGGACATCCTCGCCGACGCACCGCTGAACCTGGGCGAGCTGGACCACTTCGACTACATTCATCCAGCGCTGATGCAGACCGACTACCTGGTGTGGACGCGTAAGGATTCCGCCCTGGTCTATTCCACCGCCGCCGATTTGCACGGCCACAAAGGTGCGGTATCGGAGCGTGCGCGCTTGAGCGCCGAATTCGAGACCTTTGCCGGCCAGCAACTCAACCTGCAACGCCTGCCCAACTTGACGCCGGCCTTCCAGAAACTGTTGTTGGGTGAGGTGGACTACGTGCTGGCCGGGCGCTATTCCGGCATGGCCATGGCCCAGACGCTGGGCATGAGTAATGACCTGGTGGCCCATGCGGTGCCTGTCGATCAGCCTGGCCTGTACCTGGCGATTTCCCACAACTCGGCCTGCAATGATCCGTGGCTGCGCGGACAGCTGACGAAAAAGATGACAGAATTGCCCGCCTCCGGTGTCGCGCAAGCCGCGCTGCAGCGCAATCTGGAGCGCTGGAAGGCGCAACTGCAACAACCTGTCGGCACCCCAACAAAGTAGGGATTTACAGTGATTTTTCGAGCTCTTTTCGCGGCCCTCGCCGTTGTCGCGCTGGCGGGATGTGCAACCGATCCTGCGCCGATCGAACAAATGCGCCTGACCCAGCAAGCCTTGGAACAAGCCACCGCGGTCGGGGCCAACACCGATGAATCCCCCGAACTGAAACTGGCCGAAGAAAAATTCGCCCGGGCCAAGGGCAACATGGCCGACCAATCCTACAAGCGTGCGCGTATGCGCGCCGAGCAGGCTGAGCTGGACGCGCGTCTGGCCGAGGCCAAAGTGCTGACCGGCAAGAGCCAGGAACAATTGAACGTGCTCAATACCCGTATCACTCGCCTGCGTAAGCAGCTGCAGTTGGGAGAGGCACAATGAGCCCGATGATCCGTGGTTTGAGTTGTGTACTGCTGCTGGGCAGCGTGGCCTTGGGCGGTTGTGCCAGCCAACCCACCAGCGAGCAGGCGTTGCAGCAGGCTGGCGATGACTTTCAGAAGGTCAAGGAAGACGCCAACGTGCTGCGCTTCGCCCCCAAAGACGTGATCCGCGCCGGCGAGTCCCTGGCTCGCGCAGACCGCCTGTCCAGCTACTGGGGCAGCGGCGCCGACGTGGTGCATTACGCCTACCTGAGCCAGCGTTACAGCGCCATCGCCCGAGAGCACACCCAGCAGGGCCTGAATGCCGAGCGCGGTACCCAACTGGAACTGGAGCGTCAGCGTCTGCAACTGGCCTTGCGCGAAAACAAGTTGGCCAGCGTGCAACAGCAGGGCAAGTGGGTTGAAGCGCAGATCGCCAGCCTCACCACCCAGACCGATCGTGGCCTGGTGATGACCCTGGGGGACGTACTGTTCGACACCGGCGAAGCTGAACTGCAGAACTCGGCCAACCGCACAGTGCTCAAGATCGTGCAATTCCTGCAACTGAACCCCAAGCGTCGGGTGCGCGTCGAGGGCTACACCGACAACACCGGTGGCGAGCAGGACAACCTGAAACTGTCCCGCGACCGGGCTCAATCGGTGGCCGACCTGTTGATGGACCTGGGTATCGATGACAAGCGCATCGAAGTCGAAGGTTATGGCGATCAATACCCGGTGGAAGCCAATGCCTCCGAGCGTGGTCGTGCGCAGAACCGCCGCGTGGAAATTGTATTCTCCGACGAAAAAGGCCAATTGGGCGCTGCCCGCTAACAGCTGACGCAGATCCAAATTGTGGGAGCGGGCTTGCTCGCGAATGCGGTGGCTCAGCACTGGATGTGCTGACTGACACACCGCTTTCGCGAGCAAGCCCGCTCCCACATTTCGTTTCGGCGATGCCCACCCCAGCTCCCCCCGCAGTTTTTACTGTCACTCCCGCACGCGCTCGACTATTGTGGCAACTGTCCCCGTACACTTCTAAACTGTGCCGGTATGTTTCACACAAAAATAAAATACCCGTGAAATCGAGTGCTGCGTCATGACCAATCTGTTGCTTTACCAACGTATTGCCCAGCAACTGGCTGAGGACATCCGGCGCGGTGTCTATCAACCGGGGGAGCGCGTGCCGTCGGTGCGCAAAATGAGCTCCCAGCTCAATGTGAGCCATGCCACGGTGCTGCAGGCCTACGCCAACCTGGAAGACCAGGGGCTGATCCGGGCGCGGCCGCAGTCGGGCTATTACGTGCATCAGACGCCAGCACTCACGGCGCCTACGCCCGATATCGCACGGGTCGAGCGCCCAGGGTTGGTTACCCGTAGCAGCATCATCCAGCAGGTGTTGGTCGAGTCGCGCCGTGAAGGGGTGTTTCCCCTGGGGGCGGCGGTGCCAAGTGTCGACTACTTGCCGGTGCGGGCCCTGCATCAGCAGTTGGCCAAGGTCACGCGTTTCCAGAGCCCACGGGCCTTCAGCTACATGTTCAGCCCTGGCTTTGAACCCCTGCGCCGCCAGGTGGCGATCCGCATGCGCGATGCCGGGGTGGTCGTGGACCCTTCCGAAGTGGTGATCACCCATGGCTGTGTCGATGCATTGCAGATGTCGCTGCGCGTGCTGACGCGCCCTGGCGACCTGATCGCGGCTGAATCACCCACCTATTACGGCTTGCTGCAATTGGCTGACCTGCTGGGCCTCAAGGTGATCGAAATCCCCAGCGACCCCGCCACGGGCATGAGCCTGGAGGCCTTGCAACTGGCCGCCAACCAATGGTCGATCAAGGCGCTGGTGCTGACCACGCGCCTGAGTAACCCGCTGGGCGGCACCATGCCGGAGGAGCGGCAGAAACAGTTGCTGCGCCTGGCGTCGGACTTCGATATTCAGATTGTCGAAGATGACATTTACGGCGAGTTGATGTTCGAACTTGGCCGCACCAAAGCCCTGAAGGCCTACGACCGCCTTGACCGGGTGATCTATTGCTCAAGCTTTTCCAAGACCTTGTCGCCGGGCGTGCGCATTGGCTGGATGATTGCCGGTAAATACCAGCAGGAAATCCAGCGCCTGCAGATGTTCAGCACGCATTCTGCTTGCAGCGTCACCCAGATGGGCGTCGCGGCCTATCTGGAAAACGGTGGCTACGACCGTCATTTGCGCTACATCCGCCAGGAATACCGCAAGAACCTCAGCGCCTTCCAATTGGCGGTGCAGCAGTATTTCCCCGAAGGCACCCAGATGACCCGCCCGACCGGCGGCTTTATCTTGTGGGTCAGTTTGCCGGGGCGGGTCAATACCCAGGAACTGCATGTGCGTGCCCTGCAACAAGGCATCAGCATTGCGCCAGGACTGATTTTCAGTAATACCGAACAGTTCAACCACTGTATTCGCCTCAATTGCGGCACGCCGTGGAACCGCGAGGCAGAGCGGGCGTTGATGACCCTGGGAATGCTTGCCAGCCAGCTGTGCCAGGAGGCCGCAGCGGGTTTTTGAGGTATGCAAAGGGGACAAGACTGATCTGTGCCCTTGTCATGCCGCGCACAACAAGCGAGCATATGGCCTTCTGCCGTTAATGCTGTTGGCGATATGACTTCTATTTTTCGCGTTACGTTGATGCTTGGTCTGCTGAGCCTGTGCAATGCCGGCAGCGTGCTGGCTGCAGCGCCGGTGGCCGATGGCAAGCCTGCTGTGAGTGCCGAGCAGAAGACCTCAGCCAAGCAGCCAGCGCCTGCGAAAAAAGCCCCCGCGGCACAAAAGAAAGCCGCCTCGACCAAAAAGCGTGCACCCGTGGCGAGCAAGTCCAAGTCGGCCCATGAAGTCGCCCAGACCAAACTGCCACCGGCACAGTTGGATCTGTCCCTGCCTTCGGACATGGTCAGGCACTTGCAGCCTATCGGCACCATGCCCAAGCCCAAGAGCGTGCCCTTGTTGCCGCCGATGTTTGGCGAAAAACCCACCGACAACAGCGCGTTCCAGATCAACGGCCGCTTGCTCAGCAATGAGATGAAGCTGCAACTGCGTAACGAAGAGCGCCGTGATGTTGAAGGCGCTGCGCTGGATTTCGAATTCAAGCAATAAACTTTTTGAGCTCAGGTGACCCGGGTCGCCGACCATCTGTCGCAGACTGGTCGGTCACTTTTGTTTTGTGCGAAAAACCCCTGTTGGGCCATTTTAAAACGGCTGTTTAAGGGCGTACTCTAGCCCGGCCATCCCTATTGAGTCGTCGAGGACCTGCTGGTCATGAAATGCCGTGAAGGCTGTGGCGCATGCTGCATTGCCCCCTCCATCAGTTCACCATTGCCGGGAATGCCCCTGGGCAAACCCGCTGGCGTTCGCTGCGTGCACCTGTCGGCGGAACAACTGTGCCAGTTGTTCGGTCAACCGCAGCGGCCCGCCGTGTGCAGTGATTTCAAGGCGGATATCGACGTCTGTGGCAACGACCAGGCCGATGCCATCCGGCTGATCGGCTGGTGGGAGCAGATGACGGCGGCTTGATGGGCTTTACTATCGGAACTTCAACAATAAGGAATACAACGATGGGTTCGCTGAAACGAGTGGCTGTGCTGTGCGGATTTACGCTGTTGTTTGCGGCCACTGCCCAGGCTGAAGATTGGCAAGTCGCCAAGGACGAAGACGGTATCAAGGTGTCCCTGAGCGAGATTGCCGGTTCCAAGTACAAGGCGTATCGCGGTGTGACGGTGATCAAGGCGCCTTTGGCCAAGGTCCAGGCGCTGCAGGAAGATGTGGCCGGTGCTTGCGCATGGATCCACGAATGCAAATCCCAGAAACTCGTCGACAAGAAAGGCGACGAGGCCTGGACCTACACCCAGTTCAAGGCGCCGTTCCCCGTGACGGACCGCGACTCGTATATCCACGTCACCACCAGCAAAGCTGCTGACGGCACCGTCACGCGCAAACTGGAAGGTGTGCCGACCTACAAGCCTGAAGCAAAAGGCTACGTGCGGGTCGCCCAGGTGGAGGGTTTCTGGAAACTGGTGCCAAAGGGCGATAACCAGACCGAAGTCACCTATCAGGTACACACCGAGCCAGGCGGCAGCGTACCTTCGTGGTTGGCCAACAAGTTCGTGGTGGACGCGCCGTTCAACACCTTGAAAGCCTTGAAAGAACACGCTGAAAAATAAGTGCAGTTGATCCGGTGCCTCCGGGCTTGAGCGGAACGTTTTGCGCGCCGCCAAGGTCCAGATACTTGTAAGCCCACCTATGGGTTTTATCGAGGAGGCACCGATGCAAACGTGGCAAATTACCTTCGTTGATGATCACGGTGAAAAGTCCGTGCAGCAGTTCACCTGCGAACAAAAGCCCAGCCTCGAAGACGCTGCGCATATGATTCGTGCGAAGCTGGTGCCGATTGCTGCCGAACTCGATCTCAATGACCTGGAGGGCCGTAAACCCGAGCCGACGGTCAAGATTCTCAAAGACCAGAACAGTATCCAGATTCTCGATATTTCCCCCGCCGTCTAAACATTTTTCACACGCCACACGAGCACCTCTGGTGGAGGTGATAGCTTCGCGCTACTCTGCAATCGAGATCAGCGAATGAATCGCTAAGGTCTGGTCTTGTCAGCTACATGCTTGTTTTCCTGCGGCGTTGTTATGCCGTGGTGCCCGCGCCAGCAGGGCGCGGGGCTTCAGGAAGCACGGAAAGTCTATCCATCGGTTTGAGGAGGACGTTTCATGAGCACAGCCTATCAAGAAGACATCAGCACCAACGTACTGCGCCGCATGAAAGAAGGCGGCTTTGATTTCTCGCGTTTTCACCCCATCGAGTTCTACGCCATTTTCCCGGATGAGGAACGGGCGCGCAGGGCTGCGGGTCGATTTCGTGGGGAGTCCCTCAATGCCCAGGTCAGCGCGCGCGACGATGGCGCCTGGTACCTGGAACTGAGCAAAATCATGTTCGCAACCTACGACGGCATAGGAGATTTCGAGCAAGACTTTGAGGCAGTGGTGGAGCCCCTGGGTGGGATTATCGAGGGATGGGGCGTCAAGCAGGAGGTGCGTGGGTTACCCATGTAGTTGGTATTTATGAGCAGCACAGCGTATCGGCTGGCCTTTGGGTCGGCCGATTTTGTTTGGGCGGCCGCCGCATCGTGTACGGCCGTTTTACGCGCAAAAAAAAGCCACCCGGATAGGGTGGCGGAAAGGGAAGACTGAGGAGTCATCAGTACACGAATTAACACGTTACTGAATGTGCGAAGGGTTTGGCTGTAGGACGTGTCCTGTTCAACCGATGTGAGCGATTATCCGTATGTGCAGGCGGGCAGTGAAATCAACTCTGACTATGCTGTTGATAGCCAAAGACCGCATTGCAATGAAGCGCACGGTCTGCCCCAGGCAATTGCGCGCACCAGGACGGTGCAGTGCTTCCGCTGGGATTATTCAACTGATTGATTATTAAGTGTTTATGCCGCTGGCACGGGCCTTGCGAAGGTTCTTGCGTCCGGGTGACAAGGAGTACGGCATGATCCGCACTTATTACGATGAAATGTACGATGGGGCAGGGCAGGTTCGCCCCCATTACCGCGAGTTCGCCCGTTGGCTGGCCGACACCCCTGCCGAACTGCTGGCCCAGCGCCGGCGTGAAGCCGATTTGCTGTTCCACCGCGCCGGCATCACCTTCACCCTCTACGGGGACGAACAAGGCACCGAGCGCCTGATCCCCTTTGACACCATCCCCCGCAGCATTCCGGCGAGTGAATGGCGGATTGTCGAGCGCGGTTGCATCCAGCGGGTCAAGGCGCTGAACCTGTTCCTCGCCGACCTGTACCACGACCAACGCATCATCAAGGCCGGCATCATTCCTGCCGAACAGGTACTGGCCAACGAGCAATACCAACTGGCAATGCAGGGCCTGGATTTGCACCGCGATATCTATTCGCACATCTCCGGGGTCGACCTCGTACGCGATGGCGACGGCACGTACTACGTACTTGAAGACAACCTGCGCACGCCCAGCGGTGTCAGCTACATGCTTGAAGACCGCAAAATGATGATGCGTCTGTTCCCCGAGCTGTTCGCCGCCCAGCGCATCGCACCCATCGACCATTACCCCAACTTGCTGCTCGATACCCTCAAAAGCGCCAGCCCTCTGGATAACCCCAGTGTGGTGGTACTGACGCCCGGGCGTTTCAACAGCGCGTTCTTCGAACATGCCTTCCTGGCCCGGGAGATGGGCGTGGAGTTGGTGGAGGGCGCGGATTTGTTCGTGCGCGATGACCGTGTATTCATGCGCACCACCGACGGGCCCAAGGCTGTCGATGTGATCTACCGTCGCCTCGATGATGCATTTCTCGACCCCTTGGCATTCAACCCCGACTCGATGCTCGGTGTGCCCGGCCTGCTGGCCGCCTATCGCTGCGGCAATGTGGTGCTGGCCAATGCCATTGGCACCGGGGTTGCGGACGATAAATCGGTTTACCCGTTCGTCACTGAGATGATCCGCTTCTACCTCGACGAAGAACCGATCCTGCAGAACGTTCCGACCTTCCAATGCCGTAAGCCTGACGAGTTGTCCCACGTACTGGCCAACCTGCCCGACCTGGTGGTCAAAGAAACCCAAGGCTCAGGCGGCTACGGCATGTTGGTTGGCCCGGCGTCTACAACCGCAGAAATCGAAGCGTTCCGGGCGCGTATCAAGGCCAAGCCACACGCCTATATCGCGCAGCCAACCCTGTGTTTATCCACGTGCCCGACCTTTGTCGAAAACGGCATCGCCCCACGCCACATAGACCTGCGCCCCTTCGTGTTGTCCGGCAAGGAGACCCGTGTGGTACCGGGTGGCCTGACCCGCGTGGCGCTGCGCGAAGGCTCGCTGGTGGTCAACTCGTCCCAGGGCGGCGGGACCAAAGACACCTGGGTGGTCGAGGACTGATGCCATGTTGAGTAGAACTGCCTCGGATTTGTACTGGATGTCGCGCTACCTGGAACGCGCCGAAAACCTCGCGCGCATGCTCGATGTCAGCTATTCGCTGTCGCTGATGCCCCAGGATGGGCGCGGTGATGGCCTGCACGAACTGGCCATGCCGCTGTTGATCACCGGCACCCTGGAGGATTACCACGCGCGCCATGGCCCCTTGCACGCTGAACGCTTGCTGCACTTTTTTGCCCTGGACGCGGCCAACCCGGCGAGCATCTATAGCTGCCTGGGCGCGGCGCGGGCCAGCGCCCATGCGGTGCGTGGGCGCATCACCGCCGACATGTGGGAAAACATCAACGCCACCTGGCTGGACATTCGCGATATCGCCCAGCAGGGGCTGAGCCACTACGGCATGAGCCGGTTTTGTGAGTGGGTCAAGGAGCGTTCCCACCTGTTCCGCGGGGCCACTTACGGCACCATCATGCGCAACGATGCCTTTCGCTTTATTCGCTTGGGCACCTTCATTGAGCGCGCCGATAACACCCTGCGCCTGCTGGATGCCCGCTACGAAATGGCCGGCGAACAGGCTGAGGCGGTCAGCGATGGCACGGCTCACGCGTATTACCAATGGAGTGCGTTGCTGCGCGCCCTGTCGTCATTCGAGGCGTACACCGAGATTTATCGCGATGCACCGGGGGCTCGGCAAGTGGCCGAGCTGCTGCTGTTACGCGCCGATGTGCCGCGTTCGCTGCGCGCTTGCAGCGAAGAGATCGACCAGATCCTCGCCAGCCTGCCCGGCATCAACGGCCGCCCGGCCCAGCGCCTGGCCGCCGAGATGGATGCGCGCCTGCGCTTTACCGCCATCGACGAAATCCTCGAGGAAGGCCTGCATGCCTGGCTGACCGACTTTATCCCTTTGGTCCGCCAGTTGGGCGACGCCATCTACAGTTCCTACCTGGAGGCGGCATGAGACTCTCCATCAGCCACGACACCACCTACCACTACGAAGACCAGGTGCGCGCCAGCATCCAGTACCTGCGCCTGACGCCCCATGACAGCGAGCGCCAGCACGTGCTGAGCTGGCAACTCGACCTGCCGCGCCCGGTGCGGGCGCAGGTGGACCCCTTCGGCAACATCTTGCATGTGCTCACGCTGGATGAACCCCACGACGCCATCATCATCGGCGCCCGGGGCGTGGTGGAGATCGATGAATTGCGCGAGGCCGAACATGAAAGCCAGTCTGCCTTTCCGTTCCTGCGCTCCACGCGTCTCACCGAGCCCGACGACGCCCTGCGCGGGTTTGCCGAGCAACACTGCCATCAGCGCCGCGACCGCACGGCGCTTATCGACTTGATGCAGGCGCTTAACCACGCCATGGTTTACACCCCCGGCGCGACCGACGTCGATACCTGCGCCGCCCAGGCCTTCGCAGGTGCCGCTGGGGTGTGCCAGGACCACACTCATGCGTTCCTGGCCTGCGCACGCAGCCTGGGGATCCCGGCGCGGTATGTGTCGGGGTATTTGTACACCGAAGACAGCGCGCACCTGGCCAGCCATGCCTGGGCCGAAGCCTGGCTGGATGACGCCTGGTACAGCTTTGACGTGACCAACCAACTGGCGCGGCCGGAGCGGCACTTGAAGCTGGCCGTGGGCCTGGACTACCTCGACGCCTGCCCGGTACGCGGCATGCGCCGTGGCGGTGGGCATGAGCAGATGCATGCCAAGGTATTCGTGGCGCCGCAGCAATGATCGTTCCCGCGCTCTGCGTGGGAATGATCGATAACTGTAGGAGCGAGCAAGCTCGCTCCTACAACTTGCGGCCTGCCATATGCCGCAGATACCCCACCAGCAAATCCAACTCATTGTCTGGCAATACACTGGCTGTAAACGCCGGCATCTTCGCCTGTGGCCAATGCCTCAGGCTTTGCGGATCGCGGATGTAACGCTTGAGGAAATCTCCGCTGAAATACTCGGTGGGGTTGTAGGGCACATTCAGGTCCGGGCCCATCTGGGCATCACCGCCGCCATTGAGGCGATGGCACGCCAGGCAGTTCTTCTGGAACAACGCAAAGCCCTGGTTGATCGGGTCGTTCGCCGCCAGTTTCTGGTCGGGCAATAACGCCGGGAAACGCTCGCCAACCGTCTGCAACTGTTTGAATTTCGATACCTGGAACGGCCACTGTTCCGGGCTGATATGCCCGGCTTGAGGGTGGGTCCAGACCAGATAGAACGGCCCGGCGCTGGGCTTGCCTTGCGCCAGCGGTGGCCATGGATGCGCCGGGTCTTCCACGGCCAGCCAGGCGCGGGCGCCGTTTTTTTCCAGTAACGGTGCGGCGGCAAGTTCGGCGGCAAAACCATCAAGGGCAACGGCTTGCAGGTGGTTCGCAGCTTTAAGGCCCGGTAAGAGCACCGCGAGGGGCACCGCGCGATAGGTCATCGTGCGCTTGTAGGACACATCATCGACGATCTGCACCGTCTGAGCGTCGGGGTGCTTGAGCAACTCGGCGGTCTGCCAGGTCTTTTGGCTGTGGTCCAGCTCGATGGTCAAGGGTGCCGCCGCCGCAGGCAGGCTGAGCAGCAGGGCAAAAAGGGCTAGGATCGGTTTCAAGGCACAGGCCCGTTGCAAGAGAGTAAGGGCGCACACGATAACGGAAAACGGCAGGTAAAAAGACAGCCCCTGCAACAGGCGCGCTAAGCGCAATGTCCTGGCAGGTGCTGCCAAAAGCTGCTGGCCTGGTGCGGTGCGTTCACGACCGGTGGGAGCGCAATCTTCACCCAATAACCTTGGGTAAATTGGGCAAGATCAGAATCAGGGTGGTGGCGAACAGAATAAGTCCCGCCTGACGTACTTTCGATTGTTTGAACATGGCTGACTGCCTTTTCTTTTGTTGTTATTCCTGAGCGTCAAATGCGTGCCGTTGTATCCAGTATCGCGAGGTGACGTTGCACTTTTCTTACAGCTGCTCCAGCAAAACCCGGCAGCAGCGTCTTACAAGTTCAACCTTAGAGCGCCCGTTCTTTCTGGCTTAGACCCATTTCATATCAGCTAATAAGCATTTGCGCTAAAAACGGCATGAGGCTTATTGCCATCTTGGCGCCAACCCTAGGGCTAGACCGCTAAAACGATTAATCAGGGTTTTCCCATAGGGACCTACCGTTCGTCCGAGCGAGGGGGTCAAAAGCAATGAGCGCATCCGTCATTGAAACCGTGTCAATCGGGCCTAAGGTAGGGGCACACACCCACAGCGGTTCGAGGATGTCATGACCCAAGCTTTGATCTTTGATGCGATACGCACGCCCCGGGGTAAAGGCAAGGCCGATGGTGCCCTGCACAGCGTCAAGCCGGTAAACCTGGTGGCGGGCCTGCTTACGGCGCTGGCGCAACGCAGCGACCTCGACACCCGCCAAGTGGATGACATCGTCCTGGGCTGCGTCACACCGGTGGGGGACCAAGGCGCCGATATCGCCAAGACCGCCGCGCTGGTGGCCGACTGGGATGTCTGTGTTGCCGGTGTGCAGGTCAATCGCTTCTGCGCGTCGGGCCTGGAAGCGGTGAACCTGGGGGCGATGAAGGTGCGTTCCGGCTTCGAAGACCTAGTGGTGGTTGGCGGTGTCGAATCCATGTCCCGCGTGCCCATGGGCAGCGATGGCGGCGCCTGGGTACTCGACCCGCAAACCAATATGCACAGCCACTTCACCCCCCAAGGCATTGGCGCCGACCTGATCGCCACCCTGGAAGGCTTCACGCGCCAGGATGTCGACAGTTTTGCCCTACAGTCCCAGCAGAAAGCCGCCAGGGCGCGGGCAGACGGTTCCTTCAATAAGTCGCTGATCGCGGTGCACGACCAGAACGGCATCGTGCTGCTGGACCATGACGAATTTATCCGTGGCGACTCAACCCTCGAGGGCTTGGGTAAGCTCAAGCCCAGCTTCGAAATGATGGGCCAGATGGGCTTCGATGCCACCGCGCTGCGGGTCTACAGCCACGTGGAGCGCATCCACCATGTGCACACGCCGGGCAACAGCTCCGGGATCGTGGACGGCGCCGCGCTGATGTTGATCGGCTCCGAGGCCAAGGGCCGCGAGCTGGGCCTGCAACCACGGGCGCGCATTGTCGCCACGGCGGTGACCAGCACCGACCCGACCATCATGCTCACCGGCCCCGCGCCGGCCACTCGCAAGGCGCTGGCCAAGGCCGGCCTGCGGGTTGAAGACATCGACCTGTTCGAAGTCAACGAAGCCTTTGCTTCGGTGGTGCTCAAGTTCATCAAGGACATGGGCATCGACGCCGCACGGGTCAATGTCAACGGCGGCTCCATCGCCATGGGCCACCCCTTGGGCGCCACCGGCTGCGCGATCCTCGGCACCTTGCTCGACGAGCTGGAGGTGCGCCAGCAACGCTACGGCCTGGCCACCTTGTGTGTCGGCGGTGGCATGGGAATCGCCACCATTATCGAACGCCTCTGAGCCTAAGGAATTTGTCATGACCGATGCCATTCGTTACGAAAAAGGCCAGGACCAGATCGTGGTGCTGACCCTCGACATGCCCGGCCAGAGCGCCAACACCATGAACGCCGCCTACCGTGAAGCCATGGCGGCCACCCTCACGCGCCTGGAAGCGGAAAAGGACGAGATCGCCGGGGTGGTGATCACCTCGGCCAAGAAAACCTTTTTTGCCGGCGGCGACCTCAATGAGCTGATCAAGGTCGACAAAGCCCAGGCCAAGGCGTTCTACGACAGTGTGTTGGTGTTGAAAGCGCAGTTGCGCCGCCTGGAAACCCTCGGCAAACCGGTGGTGGCCGCGATCAATGGCGCGGCCCTGGGCGGTGGGTGGGAGATTTGCCTGGCCTGCCACCACCGGGTCGCGCTGGACGACAAGTCAGTGCAACTGGGTTTACCGGAAGTGACCCTTGGCCTGTTGCCAGGGGGCGGCGGCGTGGTGCGGATGGTGCGCATGCTTGGCCTGGAAAAAGCCTTGCCGTATTTGCTCGAAGGTAAAAAGGTGCGGCCTGCCCAGGCCCTGCAAGCGGGCTTGATTGATGAGGTGGCGGCGGATCGCGAGGCATTGCTGGCCAAGGCCCGTGCCTGGATTCTGGCTAACCCCGAAGTCAGGCAACCCTGGGACAACAAGGGTTACGCGATTCCCGGCGGCACGCCGTCCCACCCTAAAGTCGCGCAGATGCTCGCCATTGCGCCGTCGATTTTGCGCAGCAAGACCCAGGGCTGCTTCCCCGCGCCGGAGAAAATCCTCTGTGCCGCCGTGGAGGGCGCCCAAGTGGACTTCGACACCGCGCACCTGATCGAAACCCGCTACTTCACCGAACTGGTGACCGGGCATGTGGCAAAAAACATGATCGGCACCTTCTGGTTCCAGCTCAACCAAATCAATGCCGGCAGCTCACGCCCCCAGGGCTATGCGCCCTACGTCACGCGTAAGGTCGGTGTGCTCGGCGCCGGGATGATGGGCGCGGGCATCGCCTATGTCAGTGCCTGTGCGGGTATCGAGGTGGTGCTCAAGGACATCACCCTGGCCGCCGCCGAAAAAGGCAAAGCCCATTCGGCTGCATTGCTGGACAGGAAGGTCAGCCGTGGGCAACTGACCGCCGAACAGCGCGAAACCACCCTGGCGCGCATTCATCCTACTCAGGATGACGCCGACCTGGCCGGCTGCGACCTGATCATCGAGGCCGTGTTCGAAGACCGCGCACTCAAGGCCAAGGTCTCGGCTGCGGCGCAAAACGTGGTGGGGGCCGACGCGGTGATCGCCTCCAACACCTCCACCTTGCCCATCAGCGGCCTGGCCACGGCGGTGCCCGATCAAGCCAAGTTCATCGGCCTGCACTTCTTCAGCCCCGTGGACAAGATGCCCCTGGTGGAAATCATCAAAGGTGCGCGCACCAGCGACGAAACCCTGGCCCGAGGGTTTGACTTCGTACTGCAAATCAAGAAAACCCCGATTGTGGTCAACGACAGTCGCGGTTTCTTTACCTCGCGGGTATTCGGCACCTTTACCAACGAAGGCATCGCCATGCTCGGCGAAGGCGTGGCGGCGCCGATGATCGAGACCGAAGCGCGCAAGGCCGGGATGCCAGTGGGGCCGCTGGCGGTGTCCGATGAAGTGTCCCTGAGCCTGATGAGCCATATCCGACAGCAAACGGCCAAGGACCTGCAGGCCGAAGGCAAGGCCATGCCGAACCACCCGGCGACGGCGGTGATCGATCTGTTGGTGAACGAATACAAGCGCACGGGCAAGGCGGCCGGCGCTGGTTTTTACGATTATCCCGCTGGCGGTCAGAAGCATCTGTGGCCTGAGCTGAAAACCCGCTTTGAACAGCCCGGTAAGCAAATCTCACCCCAGGACGTGCGTGACCGCTTGCTGTTTATCCAAGCCATCGAAACCGTACGCTGCGTGGAGGAGGGCGTGTTGATGTCCACGGCGGACGCCAACGTCGGTTCCATCTTCGGCATCGGCTTTGCCGCATGGAGTGGCGGCGCGTTGCAGTTTATCAACCAGTACGGGCTGAACGACTTCATCGCCCGCGCCCGCTACCTCGCCGAGGAGTACGGGGAGCGCTTCTCGCCGCCGGCGTTGTTGCTGGAAAAAGCCGCAAAAGGCGCACTGTTTTAGACGTTCCACTGTAGGAGCGAGCTTGCTCGCGAAGAACGCACTGGCAACGCTTTTATCCAGGCTACCTGCGTTATCGTTGACGTTTTTCGCGAGCAAGCTCGCTCCTACAGTGTGTGTGGGTGCCCATTGGGGGCTTGCTTTGGGGGGGTATTTCAAGGCAGGCTCTGGGTGTGCAATATTCCCATCGCCGTGTCAGGTATTTTTTATGTCGCTACGCGTCTGCATCCTGGAAACCGATATTCTGCGTCCCGCTTTGATCGATGAGTACCAAGGCTATGGGCAGATGTTCAAGCGCCTGTTCGCCAAGCAACCGATTGCCGCCGAGTTTGTCGTCTACAACGTGGTGCAGGGCGAATACCCGCCGGATGACGAGGTGTTTGACGCGTACCTGATCACCGGCAGCAAGGCCGATTCGTTCGGGACCGACCCTTGGATCCAGACCCTCAAGACCTACCTGCTCACGCGCTATGAGCGTGGCGACAAGCTGCTGGGTGTGTGCTTCGGCCATCAATTGCTCGCGCTGCTGCTGGGCGGCAAGGCCGAGCGTGCCAGCCAGGGCTGGGGCATGGGCACCCACGACTACAAGCTGGACGCCAAGGCCCCGTGGATGAGCCCCGAGGTGCCTGAGCTGAGGATGTTGATCAGCCACCAGGACCAAGTCACTACATTGCCGGACAATGCCACGGTCATCGCTTCCAGCGAATTCTGCCCGTTTGCCGCGTATCACATCGGCGACCAGGTGCTGTGCTTCCAGGGCCATCCGGAGTTTGTTCACGACTATTCCCGCGAGTTGCTGGAAATACTTCAGACAACCCTGGGTGAAAAGGTCTACAGCAACGGCGTGGCCAGCCTGGAACGCGACCACCACGGCGTCACCGTGGCGGAATGGATGATGCGCTTCGTTGCGCATCAGCCTGAAGCCAAGGCTTAAAGCCAGCCCGAACGTTTGAAGCTGGCCCATAGCCCGGTACAGCCCAGGGTAATAAACCCGAGCACCGCAAAATAGCCGTAGTGCCATTGCAGTTCGGGCATGTTCTGGAAGTTCATCCCATAAATCCCCGCCACCGCCGTGGGGAACGCCAGGATCGCCGCCCACGCGGCGAACTTGCGCTGCACCACGCTCTGGCGCGAGGCTTCCAGCAGCACACCGATCTCGATGGTCTGGCTGGCGATGTCGCGCAAGGTGGTGAGGTCTTCCATCTGCCGCGTAACGTGGATTTGCACATCACGAAAATACGGGCGCATGTTCTTGTCAATAAACGGGAAGCTGAGCTTCTGCAACTCCTGGCTGATCTCGACCATGGGCGCCACGTGCCGCTTGAGCCGCAACACATCGCGGCGCAGGCCGTGGAGGTGCTGGATATCACGCTCGTTGAGTGAACTGCACAGCACGTTACGCTCCAGCTCATCGATCTCGGCGTGGATCGCCTCGCTCACCGGCTGATAGTTTTCGGTGACAAAATCCAGCAACGCGTAGAGTACGAAATCTTCCCCATGCTCCAGCAACAACGGGCGCGCCTCACAACGCTGGCGCACAAAACCGTAGGACGCCGAGTGGCCATTGCGGGCGGTGATGATGTAGCCGTTGCCGGCAAAGATATGGGTCTCGATAAACTCCAGCTTGCCGTTCTCGCGCACCGGTGAGTAGGTGACGATAAACAGCGCATCGCCGAAGGTTTCCAGCTTCGGACGGCTGTGTTTTTCCATGGCGTCTTCGATCGCCAGCTCGTGCAGGTTGAACTGGCGTTGCAGGTTGTTCAATTCCTGGGCACTGGGCTCTTCCAAGCCGATCCACACAAAGTGCCCAGGTTTGGCGGCCCAGGCCGCGCCTTCATCGAGAGTAATATCCGAGACTTTCTTACCGGCGCTGTAGACGGCAGCCGCAACAACTCTACCCATGGTGCTGATCACTTCTTATCAAGAGGACAGATGTTGGGCAGCTTAGCCTGAATGGCGTTCCGTTGTTGCTCACCGACATTGCCCACTCCCCTATAGGAGCGAGCTTGCTCGCGAAAATCGTCACCGATAACGCAGCGCCATCAGGTGACCCGCGTCGCTTATACGTTTTTCGCGAGCAAGCTCGCTCCTACAAGCTCACGGTCCATCTGCGCGATGCACTCATCCATCTGCGTTTGACACGTCAGCAGCAAATGAGGGATGTCATCCACCGTCAACCCACAGGTAGGAATCGGCGGCAACGAGCGTATCAGCACACTGCCGCTGGCCCAGCGATTGAGCTTCATCTGCGTCACGTAATTGCTGACACACACCTGCACAATAGGCACACCGGCCGCAATCGCCATATGAAACGCGCCTTTCTTGAACGGCAACAACCCTTTGCCCAGGTTGCGCGTGCCCTCCGGGAACACCCAGATCGACGTGTCCTCATGCTGCAAGGTATGCGTGGTGGTCAGCATCGCACGCCGCGCCTTGTGTGCATTGCCACGGTCAATCAGCACATTGCCCGCCAGCCAGAACAGCTGGCCGAACAGCGGTACCCATTTCAGGCTTTTCTTGGCGATGCAGACCGTGCGATGCGGCACTACATTGCCGAGCACAAACAGATCGTAGTTGGACTGATGGTTGGCGATCACCACGCAGGTACCGGGCTTGTTGCGCAGCGAGTCGACGTCGGCCTTCACGTTCAAGCCCAGGATCCGCATGGCTGGCAACGCATAGAGGCGAGCGCAGAGACGGCTGTTGTCCGGATTGAACGGCCGGCACACACCGACCAGCACACCCAGCACGCCGGCGATCATAAAATGCAGGCCCATCAACAACATACGCAACAGAAAAAGCATCGACACGGCCCATCGGGACAAAAGGTGGCGCAGTGTACGGATGTGCACTGTATTCGGCAATTGCCCCTACAGACGTAGGAGATAGCCGATGTTTAAGCGCATGTGTCCACATTGGCCGATAACGGCTAACTAGAGCGGTTATGGAGGTTTCACATTCATAGGTAAGAAAAAGCCCGACTCAAGGTCGGGCTCAGGCACGAAAGGTGTAGGACTTAGCTCAGGCTATGGCCCTGATCCTGGATAATTGCATCGTCCAGGGCTTCGAGCAGTGTGCGGCGTACTTTCAACTTAGTGTGTTTGTGCGCGTTCATATTGATCGTCTTCAACTGCCGTGCCGCTTCCAGTGCAGCCGCGTGCAGTTCTTCCGGTGCCACCACCTTGTCAAGGAAACCGGCGTGCAGGGCGCCTTGTGGATCAAACATCTCGGCATTGATCACCGAACGCTGAAACGCCGACTTACGCAGGCGATCCCGCGCCAACTCGATACCGGCATGGTGCATGGTCATGCCAATCGCCACTTCATTGAGGCCAATGCTGAACGGGCCTTCGACGCCAATCCGATAATCGGCCGACAACAACAGGAACGCGCCCTTGGCCACCGCATGGCCTGGGCAGGCCACGATTACCGGGAACGGATGCGCCAACATCCGCCGCGCCAGGGTTGAACCTGAAGTCACCAGGCTGATCGCCTCTTTCGGGCCGGCGGTCATCACCTTCAAATCATAACCGCCCGACAAAATCCCCGGCGTGCCCGTGATGATCACCACCGCCCGATCCTTCTCGGCCTGATCCAGCGCCGCATTAAACTCACTGACCACCGCCGGAGAAATGGCATTCACCTTGCCGTTGCTCAGGGTCAGGGTCGCGATACCGTCTTCGAAGTGGTAGGCAATCAACTCACTCATGACGCGGTTCCTTGTAGGGCTTGTTATAGAGATAGATGCACAGACGTTACTCACCACGCCCCCGCGGGTAAAGCGCCGTGACTGACTACCCAGTCAGGCTTTTCCCGCGTCCCCATGGGTAGACACCCCGCAGCAGGGCGCAGCAAGCGCTCCAGACGCCTGCCGCCGATGCCCGAGAATGGCACAATCACCACCCCTCGCCGGGAGGGGAATGGCATAACCGTCTAAGCGCATGAAAATTCTGAAAAAAACCTTTGCCATCAGAAAGGCTTTCGACTACATTAGCGCGCCTCGACAGACTGAACTGGTTTGACGAGATACGGTGAAGTGTCCGAGTGGCTTAAGGAGCACGCCTGGAAAGTGTGTATACAAGAAATTGTATCGAGAGTTCGAATCTCTCCTTCACCGCCAAATTCGATGTAAACAAAACCCCTGGTTTCGAAAGAAACCAGGGGTTTTGTGATTTCTGGGTTTGAAAAGTACAACTTTTATCAGCTCAGTTGTCTGGCCTTTCAGTCTGCGGCCGCATGACGTCACACCCTATGCCTAAGCCCGCCCTCAATGCCTATGCCGATGATGCACATCCGGAAAATGCGCATGGCTATGCCTCATCACCCCATGTGCATGCACATGGCTATGAGGCACCTTCGAGTCCCACTCAAACCCATGCTCATGTTGATGATGCTCATCATGCACATGCCAATGCCCATGTTGCGTTGCCTCATGCAGATGCTCATGGGCATGCCGCTCCGTCAGGTGCAGCCACACGCCCACGGCCATCAGCGCCGAGGCAATCCAGAAGGCCACGGTCACCGACTCGCCAAACACCAGCAACGCCACTGCAGCACCGAGAAAGGGTGCCGTGGAGAAGTAGGCGCCGGTGCGCGCGCTGCCCAGCCCGCGGAGGGCCAGCACGAACATCACCAGGCTGATGCCATAGCCGAGGAAACCTACCAGTAGAATCGGCGCCAGTTGCGCCATGCCGGGAATCTGCGCCCCGAGGTAAAGTGCCAGGCTGCAATTGACCAGCCCCGCAATCAAGCCTTTGGCACCTGCGATAAACAATGCGTCAGACGCGGACACTTTGCGCGTGAGGTTGTTATCGATCCCCCAGCACAAACACGCCAGCGCAACGGCAAGCGGTCCGGTCCAGTCCTGGCGGCTGCCGTCAGCACCGGACCCTGACAACACCACGCCGCCCAGCACAATGGCGAGCATGCCGAGGACGATGCGTCGGTCGGCGTTTTCGCGGAACACGACCCAGGCGATCACGGCGGTCAGTACCGACTCAAGGTTGAGCATTAGCGAGGCGCTAGCGCTGGTGGTGCGGGTCAGGCCGAACATCAATGCAACGGGGCCGAGGATGCCGCCGAAGGCTATGGCGCCGAGTAGCCAGGGCCATTCCGATGGGGTTAGCCCGGTAGGTTTCCAGCCGCGATCACGGATCAAGCGCACACCGGCAAGGCCGATGCCGCTGCCGAGGTAGAGCAGGCCGGCGAGCAGGATGGGAGAGAGGCCCAGGCCAAGGCTTTTGGCCAGCGGGGTGCTGGCCCCGAACAGGGCGGCGGCGGCGAGTGCGTAAGCGATACTGAGATTCATGGGCCATCCTCGAAGGTCAGGCCCATGATACGTCGCTTGCCGGGGTCAGCGCCCTGGCAGTTTCATACTTACTGCGCGGTTTTCAGCTTGATCACATCACCGGAGATCTTGGTGGTGTAGCCGTTCAATACCCAGGCCCAGAACCACTTTTCCTGCACTTGGGTGTTGATCAGCGCGTCGCCGCCCTTGGCCTTGATGGCTGCATCCTGGGCGCGCACGAAGCGGTTGTTCTGGCCAATGGGGATGACGCCCAGCAGCATGATGCCGGTGGCGCTGGCTTCGCTGTGGCCCAGCACGGTGTATTGGCTGGCGTCGTATTGCTGGGTTTTCATGGCGGTGCCGGTGCAACCTGCCAGGGTGAAACCAAGTACGGCTGCTGCTACGACTTTACTGAGGTATTTCACTTATAACTCCATAGATTCAAGCTCGAGATTCAATTCTCGGGGGCGACACTTTAAGCGCTCAGATGGCAGATTGAAATCGATCAGCGAGGCTGGGATGCAGATGGCTCAGTTTGGCGCGTGCTCTGCGGTGATCCCATCGCAGCCTCGCTGGGGCTCGACAGCTCCCACATATAGATGCAACCACGACGGATTGAGGTGCGCTGATTTTTCACCAGCGCCGCTGTCTCAAGCCTGTACGTAACGGCGAATAACCCGCCCATACACCGCGAGGTTGATCACCACCACCACGGCTCCCAACAGCAATTGGATATTGGCAGTCAGCCCGGCGGGGTAGATCAGCGTGAGGATGTAGTGCTCGATAAACCCGCCGCCATAACCGTCCTGCCCGGCCAGGTGGCGAAACAGGTTTTCCCAACGGGTGAGCGGGCAGGGCAGGTGCAGCACCTCCACCGAGATGCCCCAGGCAACGGCGGGCAAGTGCAGCCACATTACCCTGGGCCACTTCAGGGTGAGCAGGCCACCGAACAGCACGAACAGGATAAAGGCCAGGTGGAACAGCACGAGGCCGTCGGCGGCTAGGCGGTAGAGCATGTTTGAGCTCGATCTGAGTAAAGGAATACGTGAATTCTTGCCGGGTGACGTTATAGCTCCAGTTGACTGGCATTGATACCGAACGCCTTGGCTATCTTTTCCCGCGTGGTGCGGCGAGGTTTGCTGACCGCTTCCTGCTGGGCAAATGCCGATTGTGAAATACCCAGGCGTTGGGCGACTTCTTCCTGGGTCAAGCTCAGGTGCTCGCGCCACGCGCGGATAGGTGTTGCGCCATCCACCAGGCGGCTGACTACCGCATGGGGGATCAGGTTTGGATCGTTTTGCTGCGCCACATAGTGTTCATAGGGAATCACCACATAGGCTGGCTTGCCCTGCGTATTGTGGATGATCTGTACGGCAGTAGGTTCGCTCGTCACGTTTTTTAACCATCTTGGATGCTGACGACCTGGATGCTGCCGTCCCAGTCGAAAATGCTGATGGTACGAATGCAACCGAAGCAATTGTTTGACGGCTTTTCGCGCCCATTGGATTGAGTTCATGGAAGTCTAATAAGTCTTTTATAAGGTTTTCAATCGATATTTTCAGAACCGCGTCAACGGGTCATGAATCAGCGGTCGTGGTCCACGAAGGTTGCTTGCAGGCAACGAGGGCCGTTATTGTGCTGAATCCTTTTAGTCCTCGCCCCAAGGTTGTGTTGTGATGAATGCACCGCGTACCGCTGTCCCGATCAAGGCCGTGATTTTCGATATGGACGGGTTGTTGCTGGATACCGAAGGCATCTACACCGAAGTCACACAGATCATTGCCGAACGCTATGGCCGTACCTACGACTGGAGCATCAAACAGCACATCATCGGGCGGGGGGCCCAGGATTTGGCCGACTATGTGGTCAAGGCGCTGGACCTGCCGATCACGCCCGCCGAGTTTCTGGAAATTCGTGAACCGCTGATGAGCGAGCGTTTTCCCAAGGCCCTGGGCATGCCCGGCGCCGAGGCGTTGGTGCGGCATTTGAAGGCGCACAATATTCCGATTGCGGTGGGCACCAGTTCATCGCGTAATTCGTTTGGCCACAAGACCACCCTGCACCGTGAATGGTTTGGCCTGTTCGACACCATCGTCACCGCCGACGACCCGGAAGTCGGCGCCGCCAAGCCCGCGCCGGATATCTTCCTCACCGCCGCGCGTCGGTTGGGTGTAGCACCTGAGGATTGCCTGGTGTTCGAAGACTCGCCGTTTGGCGTGACGGCGGCGAAGGCTGCCAACATGACCGCCATTGCGGTGCCCGATGAGGCCATGGCGGACAGCAAGTACCAGCATGCTGACCTGATTATTCGCAAACTCGCCGACTTTGACCTGGCCGCCTACGGCTTGCCTCCCATGGCCTGACCCCGCGCGGTCAAAAATGTGGGAGCGGGCTTGCTCGCGAATGCAGGGTGTCAGTCAGTAGATTTATCAACTGACCCACCGCCTTCGCGAGCAAGCCCGCTCCCACATTTGGGTTGCGGTTCTGCAAAGAATCAGGCGCTGAACCCACCATCGATGGTCAGGCTGGCGCCGGTGATGTAGCCCGCTTCCGGCCCAGCCAGATATGCCACAAAACTGGCGATCTCCTCCACATGCCCATACCGACCTACCGCCATCAACCCGATCAGGCTTTCGGCAAAATCACTGTTCGCCGGGTTCATATCGGTGTCCACCGGCCCAGGCTGCACGTTGTTGATGGTAATGCCCCGTGGCCCCAGGTCCCGTGCCAACCCCTTGGTCAACCCCACCAGCGCCGCTTTGCTCATGGCGTAGGGCCCGCCACCGCCAAAGGGCATGCGTTCGGCGTTGGTGCTGCCGATATTGATCACCCGGCCACCTTCGCCCATGTGCTTGGCGGCTTCCTGGGTGGCGATAAATACGCTGCGTACGTTGATCGCCAAGGTCTGGTCGAAGTCTTCCAGCTTGAATTCGTCCAGCGGCGCGATGGCCAGCACGCCAGCGTTATTCACCAGGATATCCAGGCGTCCAAACGCCTCGACTGTAGCCTTCACCGCAGCGCGAATCGCCGTGGCATCGGCGCTGTCGGCCTGTATCGCCAGGGCTTTGCCGCCTTCGCTGATCACTTCGTTCTGCAACGCTTGGGCCTTGGCGGCCGAACTGACGTAGGTAAAGGCAACCGCTGCGCCCTGGGCGGCGAGGCGCTTGACGATGGCGGCGCCGATGCCGCGGGAACCGCCTTGAATCAAGGCGACTTTGCCGGTGAGGTTGTGTGTGGTCATGTCGATCTCCGAGGTAGTTGATGGGGCGAGTATCGACCTCACCCGCGCAGCTCGGTAGCCCGTGGTTGCTATAGTCTGTGTAAACCAAAAGTTTAGAGTGGGGCGATATGGAAAGCTTTGGCAGTATCGAATGCTTTGTGCGCAGCGCCGAGGGTGGCAGCTTTGCCGAGGCTGCACGGCACCTGAGCCTCACGCCTGCTGCGGTGGGTAAAAGCGTCGCCAAGCTGGAGGCGCGCCTCGGTGTGCGGCTGTTTCAGCGCAGCACTCGGCGCCTGGCGCTGACCGAAGCCGGCAAGATGTTCCTGGCGGAAGTCAGCGGCAGCCTCACCACCATCCAGAATGCGGTCGCCAACCTGGCCAGTGCCGAAGGGCGGCCGGTGGGTACACTCAAGGTCAGTATGGGGCCGGTGTTCGGCAATCGGTATGTGGTGCCTTTGTTGGGCGAATTTATGCGGCGCTTTCCGGATATCAGTCCGGACTGGCACTTCGATAACCGCCAGGTCGACCTGATCGGCCAAGGCTTCGATGCCGCTATCGGCGGTGGTTTTGAGCTGCCCCAAGGCGTGGTGGCGCGCAAGTTGACCCCGGCGCACCGGGTGCTGGTGGCGTCGCCGGATTACCTGGCGCGGCGCTCGCTGGTGCTGGCGCCCGACGACCTGTCGCACTGCCTCGGCATCTTGATTCGCTCGCCGCAGACTGGCCGGGTGCGCTCATGGCAACTGACCCACCGTGAGCGCGAGCACAGCCCTTTAGTGCTGAAACCGGCGATGACCATGAGCGACTCCGAAGCCGCGTGCTGCGCCAGTGCCCAGGGCCTTGGCATCGCGCTGGTGAGCATGCCGATGGCGGTGCCGTTCCTGGACAGCGGTGCGTTGGTGCGGGTGTTACCCGATTGGTATGTGGACGACGGCAATATTTCCATCTACTACGCCGAGCATAAATTGCTGCCGGGCAAGACGCGGGCGTTTGTGGATTTCGTTATTGAGCAGTTTGCCGAGCAAAAACTGGCTCAACGGTTCAGTGCTATCTGAGCACGGCCTTACATCGAGTCGTGGCCATCGCGGGCAAGCCCGGCTCCCACAGTGATCGCGATCCAATGTGGGAGCCGGGCTTGCCCGCGATGCAGGCGCATCGGTCTACCGCCCGAACTTACCCGGCCAGCCGATGACCTTCTTTGGTCGCGGCGTGGCGTACGTCCTGACCTTCGACGTCGACAACCCCAACCGCACCAACGACTCGGCCACCATCACCGCCGCCGTCACTCCATCCACCACCGGCACCCCGGTGCGCTGGCGAATCTGCTCATCCAGCCCGGCCATGCCGCCGCAGCCCAGGCAGATCACCTCGGCCTTGTCGTCGCGGATGGCCAGTTCGGCCTGGCGCACGATGGCCTCCATGGCGCCCAGCGGGTCTTCTTCCAGTTCCAGCACCGCCATGCCGCTGGCGCGCACCGAAGCACAACGCTGGTAGAGGCCGGCGAGTTTCAGCCGGTCTTCAATCAGCGGCACCGTGCGGTCCAGGGTGGTCACCACCGAGTAGGCGTGCCCCAGGAACATTGCGGTGCTGGCCGCCGCTTCGGTGATATCCACCACCGGCACATTGAGCAGTTCCTGCAGGCCTTCACGGCCATGTTCGCCATAGCCGGCCTGGATCACCGCATCAAAGGGCTGGTCGTAGGTCATCACCCGGTCCATCACGGCGATGGCCGCCAGGTAGCTCTCAAAATTGCCTTCCACCGATTCGGCGCCGAAGTACGGGGTGAGCCCGACAATCTCGGTGCCCGGTGAAGCCACCGCCCGTGCTTGTTGGGCGATGGTCTCGGTGATGGATTCGGTGGTGTTGACGTTGACCACGAGGATACGCATGGAAAGTCCTTGTTTAATGACTGACGTTATCGACGGCAATGCTTTCGCCGCTGACATCGGCGTAGTGCGGTTGACGCTTGGCAATCAGCAGGTACAGCAACCCGGCAATGCCGGCGCCAAACAACCAGGAAAACGGCGAGACGCTGGCAAACCCCGGCAGCAGCGCCAGCAGGATGGCGATCACCGCCGCCGGTATGAACGCCGCCACCGCACGCATATTCACCCCCCGGTTGTAGTAATAAATGCCTTGGGGGTCTTCGCTGTACAGCTGCGGCACGTCCACCTGGCTTTTACGGATCAGCCAGTAATCGACCATGATCACCCCGTACAGCGGCCCCAGCAGCGCGCCCAGGCCAGAGAGGAAATACACGATCACCAGTGGGCTGTTGTAGAGGTTCCACGGCAGGATCAGCACGGCAACGAAGGCGCTGATCAGCCCGGCGCGACGGAAGTTCAGGTACTTGGGCGCCAGGTTGCTCAGTACGAAGGCCGGGGCGACGAAGTTGGCCATGATGTTTACCGCCACGGTGACGATCAGGAAAGCCAGGCAGCCGAGCACAAGAAAGAAGGTGTTAGGGATCGCCGCGATGATTTCGGTCGGGCTTTCGATCACGCGGCCATTGAGCTGGAACTGCCCGCCGCACAGCAGCACGGTGATGGCGGCGAACACCAGGATATTCACCGGCAGGCCCCAGAAGTTGCCGACCTGGATGGTCTTGCGGCACGGCGACGAACGCGCGAAGTCGCAGAAGTTGAGGATCAGGGTGCCGTAGATGGCCAGCCACAGCGCGCCGCCGGCAAAGATATTGCGCCACATCTCGCCGCCACTCAGGGGCTCGCGGATCGACCAGGCAATTTGCCCGTTCGCCTGGTAGTACATCCAGCCGGCCAGCGCAGCCACGGTCAGCAGAATCACCGGCCCGGCGAAGCCTTCATAGCGACGTACCATTTCCATGCCATAGGCGAGAATCACCAACTGCACCAGCCAGATCGCCACAAAGCACGCCCAACCTAAGGTCGACAGGCCGAGAACCGAGTCGTGGTCATAATCGGCAAACCCTGGATGAATGGCTGTCAGCAGTACGCGGAAAACCACCGAGGCCAGGTAGGTCTGGATCCCAAACCAGGCAATCGCAATTACCGCCCTGATCAATGCCGGAATCTGCGCCCCGTAGATGCCAAAACTGATGCGGCTGATAACCGGAAACGGCACACCGGTCTTCTGCCCCATGTAGCCCGACAAGTTCATAAAGAAGTACACCAGCGCCGCGCCGATCCCCAGGGACAGCAATATTTGCCAGCCGCCCAGGCCTAATGCATATAAGCCGATGGCGAATGAGTAGTTGGCGATGTTGTGCACGTCATTGGTCCACAACGCGAAGATGCTATAGCGCCCCCAGCGTCGTCCTTCGACCTTGGTGGGCGCCAGGTCCTTGTTGTGCAGGCGTGGGCTGAGCACCAGCGGGCCGGGGCCTGTGGCTGCAGGATTTAATGGGGAGGAGGGCAGATCCAGTGCGAGGGTGTTTGAGAGACTTGTACGCATTCCGGCAGGCTCCAGCGCATCTGCAGCAAAGCGGCGGATGGCAAAGTGTATGTAGGTTCTGTATTGATTGTATACAAAGCGTACTTCTGCCTAAGCCATATGCGTGCCAATTCTCGATATATGAAAATATTGGCTAATTTCGTTTTTATATAGGTTGAGAATAACTTACTGAATTACGGGCACTATAAGTTGACCGTTTGAACAGGTATTTATTTTTTTGTTAATTGGAGGGCTATTTATAGACGGCGCCTTTGGCGCAGGGAGATGTTACGTTTTGGTGCGTTGTATATTAAGTTGCACACAAAAATGGCACTTATGGTTACAGGGTTGTGTACAAGATTTGCCCGGCCACAAAGCAAATCTCGCTTTCTGTAGGAGCGAGCTTGCTCGCCAAAAACTTAACGACCCCGCGTTTATTCAGGAAGCACGCGTTATCGTTGACGTTTTTCGCGAGCAAGCTCGCTCCTACAGGGTTTTTGACCGCGTCAGAGGCTCAAGCCTTGCTGATGATATTCCCCGCATGCAGCCCGCATTCCTTCTGCGTGGCTTCTTCCCACCACCAGCGGCCTTCACGTTCATGCTGGCGGGGCAATACCGGCCGGGTGCAGGGCTCGCAGCCGATGCTGATAAAACCGCGCTCATGCAGGCTGTTGTACGGCAGCTCCAGCATGCGGATATAACCCCACACCTCCTCGCTGGTCATCTGCGCCAGCGGGTTGAACTTGTACAGGGTGCGTTCCGGCGTGGAGAACGCCGTGTCGATTTCCAGCGCCGCCACCTGGCTGCGGGTGCCGGGGCTCTGGTCGCGGCGCTGGCCGGTGGCCCAGGCGCTCACACCTGCGAGTTTGCGGCGCAGCGGTTCGATCTTGCGGATGCCGCAGCATTCGCCATGGCCGTCCTTATAGAAACTGAACAGGCCTTTCTCTTTGACGAAGGGCTCCAGCTTGCTCGGGTCCGGCGAGATCAGTTCGATGTCGATCTTGTAGAACTCACGCACCTGCTCGATAAACCGGTAGGTCTCGGGGTGCAGGCGGCCAGTGTCGAGGCTGAACACCTTGACGTTCTTGTTCAGCTTCCAGGCCATGTCCACCAGCACCACATCCTCGGCACCGCTGAAGGAAATCCACAGGTCATCGCCGAACTGGCTGAACGCCAGCTTGAGAATGTCCTGGGCAGACTTGTTGGCATAAGTCGTGGCGAGTTCAACGACGTCGAAGGCTTGGTTCATCAGGACGGTTCCTACAGGTCAGTGGCGCTGAGCGCTCTCTAGGAGGGCGATGGTATCAAAATCTGTCCCGCGTTGCGGCGGCGGGCTTGAGTCGCTAGAGTTCGGCAGTCCTTTTGCTCGCTCAACTAACAACATCTAATAGGAGTGTCGTGTGGAAATTGCCTGCCTTGACCTGGAAGGGGTGCTGGTTCCGGAAATCTGGATCGCCTTCGCCGAAAAAACCGGTATTGAATCCCTGCGCGCCACCACCCGTGACATCCCCGACTACGACGTGCTGATGCAGCAACGCCTGCGCATCCTCGACGAGCATGGGCTCAAGCTGGCCGATATCCAGGCCGTGATCGCCACACTCAAGCCGCTGGACGGCGCCATCGAGTTCGTCAACTGGCTGCGTGAGCGTTTCCAGGTGGTGATCCTGTCCGACACCTTCTACGAATTCTCCCAACCGCTGATGCGTCAGCTGGGTTTCCCGACTTTGCTTTGCCACCGCTTGATCACCGATGAAACCGACCGGGTGGTCAGCTACCAACTGCGCCAGAAAGACCCCAAGCGCCAATCGGTGCTGGCATTCAAAACCCTCTACTACCGCGTGATCGCTGCCGGTGATTCCTACAACGACACCAGCATGCTGGGTGAAGCTGACCGCGGGATTCTGTTCCATGCGCCGGACAATGTGATTCGCGAATTCCCGCAGTTCCCGGCGGTGCATACGTTTGAAGACCTGAAGAAAGAGTTTATCAAGGCGTCGAATCGGCAGTTGAGCCTGTAAGTGTTTCTGCGAGGCTGATTGCCCCATCGCAGGCAAGCTCCCACCTTCGACCACGTAACGTCAAACGACGCGGTCAACTGTGGGAGCCGGGCTTGCCCGCGATGGCGCCGGCTCCGTCACCGCCTAACCCTCGGCCAGCAAGCGCTCATAAGGAATACTCAAGCCTTCATGCAGGCGTTTGATCATCGCCAGGCTCAGCTTGCGCTTGTGATTCAATACTTCCGACACGCGCCCGCTGGTGCCGATAAAGGGCTCCAGGTCGCGTGGGGTCATGCCCAGTTGTTCCATTCGAAATCGGATTGCTTCCACTGGGTCTGAAGGTGGCATTGGGTAATGCTCCGCCTCGTACTTCTCGATGAGGATTGCGAGAATCTCCAGCTCGTCACCCTCTGGCAAGCCGGCTTGTGCGTTCCAAAGCTGCTCCACGCGAGCAAGTGCCGCGGTCAAATCCTCATCGGAACGAATAGGTTTGATGTTCATCACACGGTCTCCGCGTTGATTTGATCGTATTGCGCGTGGGTCCCTACGAAACGTATGAACCCAAGCTGCCGCGCGTAATCGATCGCCATGATCACTCGATACTTGTTGCCGCCGACGTTGAGCACGACCCTGCCGCCCTTAAGAATGCTCGCTGTTCTGAGCTGGGCCTTGAGTGCTTGCGGCGTTGGATAATTGGCCTTTTCCATGTGCCGATACAACTCGACCAGCGGTGTTCTGGCGTCGCTATAAGCTGAATGGCTTTCCCAGAATATTCGTAGGGTAGATAGAGCGATTATCCGCATCGCTTCAACCTCCCATTTCGGGAGATCATAGGTGCGATTGCATGGATAGGCAATCTCGGAAATATTTCCAGACGAGGAGGTAGTCGCTTCATGTGATCCTTCACAGGGTGGCGGGTGGGAGGTCGATCCGGACGCTATCTGCAAGCGTCTATCCCGTCCACAGCGGTTCTGATTCAGGCTTTTTCTATCGCATGGCGTTCTACTCGAACGCTAGGCAGGGGCTGTGCCCTACAGATTTTCCAATGTCTGTAACAACACCCGCACCTTCGTCAGCGACTCCTGATACTCCGCCTGCCACTCTGAATCCGCCACAATCCCACCGCCACCCCAGCAACACACCTGCCCGTCCTTGACCAGCAAGCTGCGGATGGCAATGGAGCTGTCCATCTCGCCGCGCACGTCCAGGTACACCAGCGAGCCGCAATAGAGCCCGCGGCGGGTGGGTTCAAGTTCGTCGATAATCTGCATCGCACGAATCTTCGGTGCGCCGGTGATGGAGCCGCCGGGGAAGCTGCCGGCGATCAGGTCGAGGGCGTCTTTGTCGTCGGCCAATACGCCGGTGACGCTGCTCACCAGGTGGTGCACGTTGGGGTAGCTTTCCAGGCTGAACAGCTCCGGCACTTTCACTGAGCCTATGCGGCAACTGCGGCCGAGGTCGTTGCGCAGCAGGTCAACGATCATCAGGTTTTCTGCACGGTCCTTGGGGCTGGCGAGCAACTCAGCGGCGTTGGCGGCATCCTCTTCGGAGGTTAAACCGCGAGGGCGGGTGCCCTTGATCGGGCGGGTTTCCACCTGACGCTCGCTGATGCGCACAAAGCGTTCCGGCGACAGGCTCAGCACCGCGCTGTCATCGGGCAAACTCTGGAACCCGGAAAACGGCGTCGGGCAGGCTTCGCGCAGCGCGCAGTAGGCTGCCCATGGATCGCCGATGCACGGCGCACGAAAGCGTTGGGCAAAGTTGACCTGGTAGCAGTCGCCGGCCTGGATGTAATCCTGGATGCGAATGATGGCCTGGTGATAAGCCTCGGCGCTGAGGTCCGGGACCATGGGGCCGTGAAGCTTGAAGGTCGTCGGCGCATCGTTTTGTGCCTGACTGAACACGTTGATCAAGCGTTGCCGCTCGCTGTCGGCCAGCGCAGGGTGAAAGACCAACTGGCTGGTTTGCACCTGGTGATCGCTGACCAGCGCCCAGGCATAGAGCCCGAAACGCGCATCGGGCAGATGCAAATCGTCCACGGCCAGGTGTGAAACCTGCTCCAAGTGCCGACCAAAGTCATAGCTCAGGTAACCGATCAAACCACCGGCAAACGGTAAGTCATAGCCGTCAGGCAATGTCGCTTGACCCAACTGCGTCAGGTTCTTGCGCAAGCGTTGCAGGAAATCACCGCCACTTTCGTCCGGCCCAACCGTCAGGGTCGCTTCGGGCCAGGCACTGAGCAGGTCATACCGGCCGCGAACAGCCATCGGGCGGCCGCTGTCGAGCAGCACCGCACCAGGGGCGTGGCGAATGACCGCAAAGAACTCGGTGGGATTGGCCCGGTAGGGCAACGGGTATACGGAACAGGTCGACATGCGGGGGTGGATCAGCCAGTGGCGCGGGGGAGGGATTGTAGTCCCCTGTAGGATTTGCTCCTAGAGGGGATGTCGGGGATAGACAGTTCGAAGACCGGATCAGCCTTCCACGGGCGGTATATGGCCGAACATTTCCTGCACGAACTTCACACGCTCTTCCGGCGTTTCTATCACGCCGGCCGCCTTGAGTTCTTCCAGTCGTGCCTCCACCGCATGGGTGCGCAGAGTCAGGCCGCAGTCGTTGGCAATCTGGATGTTCAGCCCAGGCCGTGCGTTCAGCTCAAGGATCAGCGGGCCTTTTTCCTGGTCCAGCACCATGTCCACGCCGATATAACCCAGCCCGCACAGCTCGTAGCAGCCGGCGGCGAGCTTCATGAAACCGTCCCAGTTGGGCAGTTGCACGCCATCTACCGCGTTGGTGGTGTCGGGGTGCTTGGTGATGATGTTGTTCAGCCAGGTGCCGCGCAGGGTCAGGCCGGTGGCCAGGTCTACACCCACGCCGATCGCGCCCTGGTGCAGGTTGGCCTTGCCGCCGGACTGGCGGGTGGGCAAGCGCAGCATCGCCATCACCGGGTAGCCCATCAGCACGATGATGCGAATGTCTGGCACGCCTTCGTAGCTGATGCTCTTGAAGATCTGGTCGGGCACCACGCGGTACTCGATCAATGCGCGGTCGCGGTGGCCGCCCAGGGAATACAGGCCGGTGAGGATGCTGGAAATCTGGTGCTCGATCTCCTCATGGCTGATGATTTTGCCGGACACCGTGCGATAGCGCCCTTCAAACCGGTCGGCCACCACCAGGATGCCGTCACCGCCGGCGCCCTGGGCGGGCTTGATCACGAAGTCGCTGCGCCCACCGATAATCTCGTCGAGCTTGTCGATTTCCTTTTCGGTGGAGATCACCCCGTACATTTCCGGCACGTGGATGCCGGCCGCCAGGGCCCGTTCCTTGGTGATGATCTTGTCATCCACGATAGGGTACAGGCTGCGCTTGTTGTACTTGAGCACGTAGTCGGCATTACGCCGATTGATGCCCATGATCCCCCGCGCTTCCAGGGCCTTCCAGGTCTTCCAGAAGCCGAACATCAAGAGTCAGCCTTCAGGAACGCCTTGAAGCGCACCAGCTCGGTGAGGCGATAGCCGCGATAGCGACCCATGGCCAGCATGAAGCCCACCAGAATCAACAGGATCGCCGGGAAGGTGAACACGAAGTACACCAGCTCCGGCACGCTCATGATCAGGTGCGCCAGGGAGGCGGCGAACAGCGTGCCAATCGCGACTTTCAGCGCATGGTTGGCACCACGTTCCTCCCAGGTGATCGACAGGCGTTCAATGGTCATGGTCAGGATCACCATCGGGAACAGCGCCACCGACAAGCCACGCTCCAGCCCCAGCTTGTGGCTGAACAGGCTGATGGCGGCAATCAACACCACCACGAAGGTCAGCACCACCGACAGCCTCGGCAGCATTTGCAGTTTCAGGTGTTCAAGGTACGACCTGAGCGACAGGCCCAGGGCCGTGATGATCGTGAACAGCACAATCCCGAAGCCCAACTGGGTCTCGCGGAACGCCAGGGCGATCAGCACGGGGGTGAAGGTGCCCAGGGTCTGCAGGCCGATGAGGTTACGCAGGATCAGGATCACCAGCACGCCAATCGGGATCATCACCATGATCATGAAGGTCTGTTGGGTTTGCAGCGGCAGGCCGTACAGCGAGTATTCGAGGAAGTTGGCGTCGGTGTTTTCGTCGGTCAGCTTGGCCAGGCGAATCGCGTTCATTTCGCTGTTGTTGAGGCTGAAGGTCACCATGGCCTTCTTGCCGCCATCGACCGTAATCAGGTTTTCATCGCCGGTCCACCACAGCAGGCGGTCGGCGGGCAGGCCCTGTTCGCCGGTCTCCGGGTTGAAGTACAGCCAGTCGTTGCCGTTGAAACTGCGCAGCCACAGCTCCGGGGTTTGCGGCTGGTCGGCCACCAGGCGGATGGTGTGGACTTTCTCTACTGGCACGTGGGCGATGGACAGCAGCAGTTCGACGATCTTGGCTTTGTGCGGCGTCGAGGGGTCGCCGGCCAGCAGCAACTTCACATTGTCGTCGTTGAGGTTGTTGGTGCGCTTGATGGCTTCGCTGATAAAGGTCTCGACGTCGGCCGAGTGCTGGCGGATCGGGGCCAGCAGGGCTTCGGCGGCGATCTTCTCGGGGCCTTCCACGGCGATGCTGTCGCGGAAGGTCGGGCCTTTGATCTTGACCTTCTCGCCGCTGTAGCGCTTGGTCAGCACCAGGCGGTAATAGAGGGTCTGGTTGCCCTTGGCCCGGCGCGCCGACCAGGTGACCTTGCGGTTGCCGTCGATACGGTTGACGCTCACCCCATAGTTGTTGGAGATAAAGCTTTCATTGAGGCTGACGAAGTCGCGGCTCAGGGGCGGCACGAACATCTGGATCTTGACCGGGTCTTTCGGGTTGGCGACGAACTCGACCTTGGCGTCGATGTTCCACAAGTCGTCGGTGGCATCTTCGGTGACGGGAATCCCCAGCACGAAGATCTGATAGGCGGTGACCGAAATGCCCAGCACCACCAGCAAGGTGATCAGGATTTTCAGGTGCAGGGTCAGAGAGCGCATTCGGTTTACTCGGCGGTATTAAGCGTCGGCGGCGCAGGCGGGTTTGCCTGCTGCATATTTAAGACTGGGGTCGACCAGCGCATCAAAGCGTTTCAAGGCTTCGGAGCCAATCAGCAGCGGGTATTGGAATGCGCTGCGGTCAGTCAAGTTCACTTCGATGCTGCGTAAAGCACTGCCCATGCAGATATCCAGCGCAATCACTGGGCGGGCGGTGTAGTTCTTGTCCTCATCGGGGTCGTAGTCGCCGGCGCGGCGCTTGATCTTGCTGACACGCGCCAGGGGCAGTTCGATGGGGTGGGAATGGGCGGTGTCGATGGCCAGGTAGAAGCGGACCCAGGATTCGCCATTGCGCTTGAAGCGCTTGATATCGCGGGCACTCAACGAGGCGGTCTTGGCGCCGGTGTCGAGTTTGGCCGCCACTTCCAGGTCGATACCTGCAAGCTTGGCGTATTCATTCAGGCCGTACACGGTCTTCTCGGCGCCAGCGCCAAGGCTCGGTATGCACAGCAGGCACATCACTAGTAGGTAAGGCTTGAGTCTCATAAATCCTGAGGCAGGGCAGTGCACTGTTCATTTCAAGGCGACTGGCATTGCTGCGCAATCTCGGGTGCGCCCTTTCATCATCTGATGTCAGGCAAAAGCGGCGGGCATTCTAACATGATGCTTTTTTGGCGCCAGCGCTGGCAGGCGGCCATGCCTTGGCAAGCGAATGAGGCGGTTATTAGACGATTGTCGACAATGTGTATTTATTCTTTGACTATGCTGGGCTAATTGACTAGTTTTTGTGGCATTGCTTTTAAAGGTGTCGACAATATGTTGGAGCAACTCGAAAAACCAGCCGTGGCACCAGACGATTCCCAGACCATGTCGGAGAACGTCTTCCGGCGTATCCAGGCCGCCATCGTCAAAGGCGAAATCGCCCCCGGCAGCAAGATTTCCGAGCCGGAGCTGGCGCGCACCTACGGCATCAGCCGCGGCCCGCTGCGCGAAGCGATCCATCGCCTGGAAGGCCAGCGCCTGCTGGTGCGGGTGCCTCACGTCGGCGCGCGCGTGGTGTCTTTGAGCCACGCCGAGTTGGTCGAACTGTACGAAATTCGCGAGTCCCTGGAGGGCATGGCCTGTCGCCTGGCCGCCGAGCGCATGACCGACGCGGAAATCGAAGAACTGCGCCAGGTATTGCACACCCATGAACGGGATGCCGCGTTCCAGGCCGGTGTCGGCTATTACCAGCAGGAAGGCGACTTCGATTTTCACTACCGCATCATTCAAGGCGCCGGTAACCGCACCCTCACCCAAATGCTCTGCGGCGAGCTGTACCAATTGGTGCGCATGTATCGCATCCAGTTCTCCGCCACCCCCAATCGTCCACGCCAGGCCTTTGCCGAGCATCACCGCATTCTGGACGCGATTGCCGATCGCGACGGTGAACTGGCCGAACTGTTGATGCGCCGGCATATCGGCGCCTCCAAACGCAACATTGCCCGTCACTTCCCGGACGGTGCGCCTTCATCACGAGGTGAGTCATGAGTTCCAACAACAACAGCACTCCCGGCCAGCGTTTCCGTGACGCCGTCGCCAGCGAACAGCCCTTGCAAGTGGTGGGCGCCATCAACGCCAACCACGCGCTCTTGGCCAAGCGCGCTGGTTTCAAGGCGATTTACCTGTCAGGCGGCGGTGTAGCCGCCGGCTCCCTCGGCGTGCCAGACCTGGGCATCACCGGCTTGGATGACGTGCTCACCGACGTGCGCCGCATTACCGACGTGTGCGACCTGCCGCTGCTGGTGGACGTGGACACCGGTTTCGGCTCCTCGGCGTTCAACGTGGCGCGTACCGTCAAGTCGATGATCAAGTTCGGCGCCGCCGCCATCCATATCGAAGACCAGGTCGGCGCCAAGCGCTGCGGTCACCGCCCGAACAAAGAAATCGTGTCCCAGCAGGAAATGGTCGACCGCATCAAGGCCGCCGTGGATGCGCGTACCGATGACAGCTTCGTGATCATGGCGCGCACCGATGCCCTGGCGGTCGAGGGCCTGGAGTCTGCCCTGGAACGTGCCGCCGCGTGCATCGAGGCCGGTGCCGACATGGTGTTCCCGGAAGCCATCACTGAACTGGAGATGTACAAGCTGTTCGCCTCCCGCGTGAAGGCGCCGATCCTGGCGAACATCACCGAGTTCGGCGCGACACCGCTGTACACCACCGAACAGTTGAAATCTGCGGATGTTTCCATTGTGCTGTACCCGCTCTCGGCCTTCCGTGCCATGAACAAGGCCGCCGAGAATGTCTACACCGCGATTCGTCGCGACGGTACCCAGCAGAACGTGATCGACACCATGCAAACGCGCATGGAGCTTTACGATCGCATCGACTACCACACCTTCGAGCAGAAGCTCGACGCGCTGTTCGCCGCGAAAAAATAAACCCTGTGGTTCCCTGAACAACTACAAAATTGGAGAACGAACATGGCTGAAGCTAAAGTATTGAGTGGTGCTGGCCTGCGTGGCCAGGTCGCCGGGCAGACTGCACTGTCCACCGTGGGCCAGGCCGGCGCCGGCCTGACCTACCGTGGCTACGACGTGCGCGAACTGGCCGCCGACGCCCAGTTTGAAGAAGTCGCCTACCTGCTGCTGTACGGTGAATTGCCAACCCAGGCAGAACTGGACGCCTACAGCAACAAGCTGAGCAAACTGCGTGACCTGCCCCAAGCCCTGAAAGAAGTGCTCGAACGCATCCCCGCCGACGCCCACCCGATGGACGTGATGCGCACCGGTTGCTCGTTCCTGGGCAATATCGAGCCCGAGAAAGATTTCAGCGTGCAGCGCGATGTCACCGACCGCCTGCTCGCCGCGTTCCCAGCGATCATGTGCTACTGGTATCGCTTCAGCCACGACGGCCAGCGCATCGACTGCGTGACCGACGAGCCGAGCATCGGCGGCCACTTCCTGCACCTGCTGCACGGCAAGAAACCAAGCGAGCTGCACGTCAAAGTGATGAACGTGTCGCTGATCCTCTACGCCGAACACGAATTCAACGCTTCGACCTTCACCGCACGGGTGTGTGCATCGACCCTGTCCGACCTGTATTCCTGCGTCACCGCTGCCATCGGCTCCCTGCGCGGCCCGCTGCACGGCGGTGCCAACGAAGCGGCGATGGAAATGATCGAGCGTTTCTCCTCGGCCCAGGAAGCGGTTGAAGGCACCCTTGGCATGTTGGCGCGCAAAGACAAGATCATGGGCTTTGGCCACGCGATCTATAAAGACAGCGATCCGCGCAATGAGGTGATCAAGGGCTGGTCGAAAAAACTCGCTGACGAAGTGGGCGACACCGTATTGTTCCCGGTCTCCGAAGCCATCGACAAGACCATGTGGGAACAGAAAAAGCTGTTTCCCAACGCCGATTTCTACCATGCCTCGGCGTACCACTTCATGGGCATTCCGACCAAGCTGTTCACGCCGATCTTCGTGTGCTCGCGCCTGACCGGCTGGGCTGCGCATGTGTTCGAGCAGCGCGCCAACAACCGCATCATCCGTCCAAGCGCCGAGTACACCGGCGTTGAGCAGCGCAAGTTCGTGCCAATCGAACGTCGCTGAAAAACTACTATCTCGGGCTGGAAACCCGATCAAAGTGTGGGAGCGGGCTTGCTCGCGAATGCGGTGTAACAGTCGCCGAGTGTGTTGAATGACACGCCGCTTTCGCGAGCAAGCCCGCTCCCACATTTAGGTCTCATTCCAACTCTGGATCCGGCTTCTTTTGCACTTACCGTGACCGAGTCCTGACGATGAACACTGAATTTCGCAAACCGCTCCCCGGCAGCCGCCTGGATTTCTTCGACGCCCGTGCGGCTGTCGAAGCAATCACCCCCGGCGCCTACGCCACCTTGCCTTACACCTCGCGCGTTCTCGCCGAAAACCTGGTGCGCCGTTGTGACCCCGCCACCCTCGACGCGTCCCTGAGCCAACTGATCGAGCGCAAGCGCGACCTCGACTTCCCCTGGTTCCCGGCCCGCGTGGTGTGCCATGACATCCTCGGCCAGACCGCCCTGGTCGACCTCGCCGGCCTGCGCGATGCCATCGCCCTGCAAGGCGGCGACCCGGCGCAGGTCAACCCGGTGGTGCCCACCCAATTGATCGTCGACCACTCCCTGGCCGTCGAAGCGGGCGGTTTTGATCCGCAGGCATTCGAAAAGAACCGCGCCATTGAAGACCGTCGCAACGAAGACCGTTTCCACTTTATCGAGTGGACCAAAAAGGCCTTCAAGAACGTCGATGTGATCCCGCCGGGCAACGGCATCATGCACCAGATCAACCTGGAGAAAATGTCTCCGGTGATTCAGGTGCGTGACGGTGTGGCCTTCCCGGATACCTGTGTTGGCACCGACAGCCACACGCCCCACGTGGATGCCCTGGGCGTGATCGCCATCGGCGTCGGTGGCCTGGAAGCCGAGAGCGTGATGCTCGGCCGCGCGTCGTGGATGCGCTTGCCGGAAAGCGTGGGCGTGGAACTGACCGGCAAGCTGCAACCGGGCATCACCGCCACTGATATGGTGCTGGCGCTCACCGAGTTCCTGCGTCAGCAGAAAGTTGTTGGCGCCTGGCTGGAGTTCTTCGGCGAAGGGGCTGCGGCACTCACCTTGGGTGACCGTGCGACTATCTCCAACATGGCCCCGGAGTACGGCGCCACCGCCGCGATGTTCTACATCGACGCGCAAACCATCGCTTACCTCAAACTCACCGGCCGCGAAGACGAGCAGGTCGCTCTGGTCGAGCAATACGCACGTCACACCGGCCTGTGGGCCGACGACCTGAAAGGCGCGCGGTACGAGCGCAGCCTGAGCTTTGACCTCTCCAGCGTCGTGCGCAACATGGCCGGCCCGAGCAACCCCCATGCCCGCCTGGCCACCCGCGACCTGGCGTCGAAAGGCATCGCTGGCCAATGGGATGACGTGCCGGGGCAAATGCCCGACGGCGCGGTGATCATCGCTGCCATCACCAGTTGCACCAACACCAGCAACCCGCGCAACGTGATCGCCGCCGGCCTGTTGGCACGCAACGCCAACAAGCTGGGGCTGACCCGCAAGCCGTGGGTCAAGTCGTCGTTGGCGCCGGGCTCGAAAACCGTGGCCATGTACCTGGAAGAAGCGGGACTTGGCCATGAGCTGGAAAAACTCGGCTTCGGCGTGGTGGCCTTTGCCTGCACCACCTGCAACGGCATGTCGGGCGCGCTCGACCCGGTGATCCAGCAAGAGATCATCGACCGCGACCTGTACGCCACCGCAGTGTTGTCAGGTAACCGCAACTTTGACGGGCGCATTCACCCTTACGCCAAGCAAGCCTTCCTGGCGTCGCCGCCGCTGGTGGTGGCCTATGCGATTGCCGGTACCATCCGTTTCGACATCGAGAAGGACGTGCTCGGCCTGGACGCCGACGGCAAGGAAATCCGCCTGCAAGACATCTGGCCGAGCGATGAAGAGATCGACGCGGTGGTCAAGGCTTCGGTAAAACCCGAGCAATTCCGTGCGGTGTATATCCCGATGTTCGCCATCCACGAAGACACCGGGCCCAAGGTCACGCCGCTGTACGACTGGCGCCCACAAAGCACCTATATCCGCCGCCCGCCTTACTGGGAAGGCGCGCTGGCCGGAGCACGGCCGCTCAAGGGCATGCGCCCGCTGGCGGTGCTGCCCGACAACATCACCACCGACCACTTGTCGCCGTCCAACGCGATCATGCTGGACAGCGCCGCCGGTGAATACCTGGCGAAAATGGGCTTGCCCGAGGTCGACTTCAACTCCTACGCCACCCACAGGGGCGACCATTTGACGGCGCAGCGCGCCACCTTCGCCAACCCGAAACTGTTCAACGAAATGGTGCAGGAAAACGGCAAGGTCAAGCAGGGCTCTCTTGCGCGTATCGAGCCGGAAGGCAAGGTCACGCGGATGTGGGAAGCCATCGAGACTTACATGGAGCGCAAGCAACCGCTGATCATCATCGCCGGCGCCGACTATGGACAGGGCTCGTCCCGTGACTGGGCGGCCAAGGGCGTACGCCTGGCCGGTGTGGAAGCGATTGCCGCCGAAGGCTTCGAGCGCATCCACCGCACCAACCTGGTGGGCATGGGCGTGCTGCCCCTGGAATTCCTGCCAGGCACCGACCGCCACACCCTCAAGATCGACGGCAGTGAAACCTATGATGTGGTCGGCGAGCGCACCCCGCGTGCGCAACTGACTCTGGTGATCAACCGCAAGAATGGCGAACGTGTCGAGGTGCCGGTGACGTGTCGCCTGGACACCGCTGAAGAAGTGTCGATCTACGAGGCGGGTGGCGTGTTGCAACGTTTCGCCCAGGACTTCCTGGAATCAAAGGCGACCGCCTGAAGAGGATAACCATGGCACACGTAGCGCAAATCAGAATCCCCGCCACTTACATGCGTGGCGGCACCAGCAAGGGCGTGTTCTTCAGCCTACAGGACCTGCCCACAGCGGCGCAGGTGCCGGGCCCTGCACGTGACGCCTTGTTGCTGCGGGTGATTGGCAGCCCCGACCCCTATGACAAGCAGATCGACGGCATGGGTGGGGCCACCTCGAGCACCAGCAAGACCGTGATCCTGGCCAAAAGCAGCCGCGCCGATCACGACGTGGATTACCTGTTCGGCCAGGTCTCCATCGACAAGCCATTTGTCGATTGGAGTGGCAACTGCGGCAACCTGTCGGCGGCGGTGGGCTCGTTCGCCATCAGCGCCGGCCTGGTCGATGCGGCCCGCGTACCCCATAACGGCGTGGCCGTGGTGCGGGTGTGGCAGGCCAACATCGGCAAGACCATCATTGCCCACGTGCCGATCACTGACGGCGCGGTGCAGGAAACCGGCGACTTTGAACTGGACGGCGTGACCTTCCCGGCCGCCGAAGTGCAGCTGGAATTCATGGACCCGGCGGCGGAAGAAGAGGGCGGTGGTGGCTCGATGTTCCCCACCGGCAACCTCGTCGACGACCTGGAGGTGCCCGGCGTCGGTACCTTCAAGGCCACGTTGATCAACGCCGGTATCCCGACGATTTTCATCAATGCCCAAGACCTGGGCTACACCGGTACCGAGCTGCAAGGCGCGATCAACAGCGACCCCAAGGCCCTGGCGATGTTCGAGACTGTGCGGGCGTATGGCGCGTTGCGCATGGGCTTGATCAAACACCTGGACGAAGCCGCCCAGCGCCAGCACACGCCCAAGGTGGCGTTCGTGGCCAAGCCTGCCGATTACGTGGCCTCCAGTGGCAAGGCGATCAAGGCCGGCGATGTGGATCTGCTGGTGCGCGCCTTGTCCATGGGCAAACTGCACCACGCGATGATGGGCACCGCGGCGGTGGCGATTGGCACCGCCGCGGCGATTTCCGGCACCTTGGTCAACCTCGCGGCAGGCGGCGTGGAACGCAATGCCGTGCGCTTCGGGCACCCGTCCGGCACCTTGCGCGTCGGCGCCGAGGCGAGCCAGGTGGACGGTGAATGGGTGGTGAAAAAAGCCATCATGAGCCGCAGTGCGCGGGTGTTGATGGAAGGCTACGTGCGCATCCCCGGCGACGCCTTCTAAAGGTCTACGCAGCGCCCCTGTGGGAGCGGGCTTGCTCGCGAAGGCGGTGTGTCAGGCACTGAAATGCTACTGAACCACCGCATTCGCGAGCAAGCCCGCTCCCACAGAGGGGCGCTATTTCAAGGCTGGCAATCAGACCGGCCATCACACCATTAATCGTAAGCCCGAGGATTATCACCCACCTATTTTGGAGAACTGCCATGAGCGCCAACGTCGACCAGAACAACCGCCCCGACTACGACCCGGTGTTGCAGGACATCGCCGACTACGTCCTCAACTACCGCATCGACTCCCAGGACGCCCTGGATACAGCCCGCAACTGCCTGATGGACACCCTCGGCTGTGGCCTGCTGGCCCTGCGCTTCCCCGAATGCACCAAGCACCTGGGGCCGATGGTGGAGGGCACCGTGGTGCCGTTCGGCGCACGGGTGCCGGGCACTTCGTATCGCCTGGACCCGGTCAAGGCCGCTTGGGACATCGGTTGCATCGTGCGCTGGCTCGACTACAACGACACCTGGCTCGCCGCTGAATGGGGCCACCCTTCGGACAACCTTGGCGGCATCCTCGCCGTGGCCGATCACCTGTCGCAAAAGCGCCTGGCCAATGGCGACGCGCCGCTCACTGTGCGTGCGGTGCTGGAAGCGATGATCATGGCCCACGAAATCCAAGGTGTGATTGCCCTGGAAAACTCCTTCAACCGGGTAGGCCTCGACCATGTGTTGCTGGTGAAAGTCGCTACCACGGCGGTCACCGCCAAGCTGATGGGGGCCAACCGCGAGCAACTGCTATCGGCGTTGTCCCACGCGTTTGTCGATGGCCAGGCGCTGCGCACCTATCGCCATGCGCCGAATGCCGGCTCGCGCAAATCCTGGGCGGCAGGCGATGCATCGAGCCGCGGCGTGCGCCTGGCAGACATCGCCTTGCGTGGTGAAATGGGCATCCCCGGCGTGCTGAGTGCGCCGCAATGGGGCTTCTACGACGTGCTGTTCAGCCACACCAACAAGGACCTGGCGCTCAAGCCCGAGGACAAGCGCGCCTTCAGCCTGCCCCAACCCTACGGCACCTACGTGATGGAAAACGTGCTGTTCAAGATCAGCTTCCCGGCTGAGTTCCACGCGCAAACCGCCTGTGAAGCGGCAGTCGCCCTGCACCCGCAGGTCAAGCATCGCCTGCATGAAATCGAGCGCATCGTGATCACTACCCACGAGTCGGCGATTCGCATTATTTCCAAGGTCGGCCCATTGGCCAACGCCGCTGATCGCGACCACTGTCTGCAGTATATGACCGCCGTGCCCTTGGCGTTCGGCAACCTGGTGGCCGAGCAGTATGAAGACGATTTCCACGCGGCCCACCCGATCATCGATGAGCTGCGCGACAAGATGGTCATCGTCGAAGACCCGCGCTACAGCCGCGAATACCTGGAGGCCGACAAACGCTCGATTGCCAACGCGGTGCAGGTGTTTTTCACGGACGGCACCTGCACCGAGCAGGTAGCGGTGGAGTACCCGATTGGCCATCGTCGCCGTCGGGTGAATGGCATTCCATTGCTGGAAGACAAGTTCAAGGCCAACCTGGCCACGCGGTTTACCGCGCAACGCAGCGCGCAGATTTTTGCGTTGTGCAAGGATCAGGCACGGCTTGAGGCGACGCCTGTGAACCGTTTCATGGACCTGCTCACCATCTGAAAAACAACACGGTCACTGTGGGACCTGGTTTGCCCTAACACCTGTAGGAGCGAGCTTGCTCGCGAAAAACCCATAGGCGCCGCGCTTATTCAGGAAGCACGCGTTGTCGTTGACGTTTTTCGCGAGCAAGCTCGCTCCTACAAAGGCAATGACGCAGGTTCAAACCGCAGTATCACCCGGCGGTTATGCTTGCTTTTCTTCTCGATCTTCTCGCAGAACACCCGGCCAATTTCCTCGGTATTGAGCACATGGGTACCGCCGCAGGGCTGGATATCGATGCCGGGGATTTCTATCACTCGCACCGAGCCCGAGACCACCGGCGGCGCAACCGCCTGGGTGCGGGTGATCTGCAGCAGCGTCGCGTACTCGGTGGCGGGCATCGACAGGGTCTTGACCGCGTGGGCCTGCTCGATCAGGGCGTTGAGGTCGTGGGTGAGGCGGTCTTTGTCCAGGGTCATTTCCGGCAGGTCGAAATCCAGGCGGCCTTTATCCGCGCTGATGCTGCAACCGGTCACGGGCGCGTCGATAAGAGAGCACAGCAAGTGCAGGCAGGTGTGCATCTTCATGTGCTGGTAGCGCCGTTCCCAATCCAGCCCGGCGTCAACCTGGACGCCAGCGGCCAACTGTTCGGGGCAGTGGTCCACCTGATGCCAGATGATCGAGCGCAACACCGGGTCGCGCACCGTGCCGGTCACTTGCACCCGTGTGCCGTCGGCCAGGGTGAGGTGGCCGGTATCGCCCGGTTGCCCGCCGCCGGTGGGGTAGAACAGGGTGTGCTCCAGGGCGATACCCTGTTCGCTGACGGCAATCACCCGGGCGCTGAAGGCGTTCTGGTAGGGCGCGCTGTCGAACAGCGCCAGGGTTTCCATGGTATGCACGGACATGTTCAACCTCCGACGATCAATGGGGTGGCTTGCAAGAGGTGGCGCACCAGTGCGCTCAAGCCAGGGGGAGAGAGCAGGGTGATTTCAAATTCCGGCCCGCACACCTTCAGGTTCAGCGGCAGGCGAGGCAGTTGTTCATCGTTGTCGAGGCGACGCAGACGAAACTGCAGGTGGTGGCGCTCTTTCACCGTGGGTTCGAGCATCAGCCCTTGCAGGGGATGAAAGTCGGCGTCCAGCACGGTGACCTTGTGGCCGACACTCACTTCGCCCACCACGTGCAAGCGCTCATCCAGGGCAAAGGCGCCGAGGTAGTTGCTGTGGTCCGATTCATCGTTTTTTTGCAGTTGGATCTGGTTGACCACCTTGACCTTGGTGCCTGCCGGCACGTCCTGGGTAATCACGCAGGAGGGGCTGATAAATACGTTGTCGCCGATCGAAACATAGCCCAGCACCCGGGCGCCGGCGCCGACTTCGACGTTATTGCCCAGGCGCGGGTGGCGCTTGCCGTCCGGGTTGTTGGCGATACCCCGCGCGCCCAGGGTTACGCCGCAGAGGATGTAGCAGTCGTTGCCGATCACGCAGGTTTCGCCGATGACGGTGCCGTAGCCATGGTCCAGCACAAAGCGCCGGCCAATACGCGCTGCCGGGTGAATCTCGGCGCCGGAGAGGATTTTGCCCTGGTTGCTCAGCTTGAGGGCCATGCGCGAAAAATCGCCGTTGTCAGCGGCCTGGAAATGCCACACCAGGTGCGCAAGGCGGTAGAACAGCACGGCCTTGAACGAGGCGTAGGACTCCAGGATCAACTCACCGCGGCCACGGGACGCCGGGTCGCGATAGGCATAGGCGATCAGGTCTTCGGCCACTGCCTGGGCGGCGTTCTGGATCAACGGCGCCAGGTGCGGTTCCAGCTGCTTCATCTGCCCGGGCGTCAGGGTGGTGATGAGGTGGGTCAGCAACTCATCGTGCAGCTGTTGCATGTCGATAAAGCCCCCCATGGAGACACCCCCGTATGTTGAATGGTTAAAAGCCCGGTTATTCGAAGCTGGGCAGGTAGCTGTCGGCATTGTCGTAGACCATGGTCAACACCACCGTTTCGGGCGGCAGTTCGGGGGCAAGTTGGGCGATGGCGACCATGTTGGCGGCCGAAGACAGCCCCAGGCTGATGGCATCGGTGCGCATGATGCGTTTGATCATGTCCAGGCAATCGGCGTGCGACACCTTGAGCATGCCGTCGATCACATCCAGGTTGAGGATGCTGGGGATCAGGCCAATCGACAGGCCCTGAATCGCGTGCGCGGCATGCTGGTCTTTCAGCAAGTCGCATTCCTCCGGTTCTACGCCCATCACCCGCAGCGCCGGCCAGGCGGCCTTGAGGGTTTCGCCGATACCGGTGATGTGGCCCCCGGTGCCTATGCCGCTGACGAAGTAGTCCACGCGCTGTTCACCGAAGGCGCGCAGGATTTCCGGGGCGGTGGTGTCACGGTGGGTTTGGGGGTTGGCGCCGTTGCGTTGCTGGTTGAGCATCACGTAGTTGGGGTTCTCCAACTGCAGCTCCATGCACTTTTCACCGTGGGAGTTATTGCCCAGGCGACTGTCGGACAGCACGACCCGGGCGCCGTACAGGCGCAGCAGCTTCTGTTTTTCCGGGCTGTAGTTGTCGGGGATCACCAGCACCACTTTGTAGCCCAGCACATTGCCGGCCATCACCAGGCCAATGCCGGTGTTGCCGCCACTGGGTTCGATGATGGTCTGCCCGGAATCACGGATCAGCACACCGCGGCGCTCGGCATCCAGGATCATGCCCAAGGCGATGCGCGCCTTGTGGCTGCCGCCGGGGTTGAGGGACTCCAGCTTGGCGTAGACCTCGATGCCGAGGTCTTCGGAAAACTGGGCCAGACGCACGATCGGCGTTTGGCCGATCACGTCGAGGATGGAGTTATGCAGCATCAGTACGCCCCCACCCTCAGTACAACGGCATGTCAGGTTCGACGTCGCGAACCCAATGTTTCATGCCGCCCTGCAAGACTTTGGTATTGGCAAAGCCGGCTGCCAACAGGGTGCTGGCGGCTTGCTCGGCGCGAGTGCCTGCGTAGCAGATCAGGTAGTGGGTATTGTCGCGGCTCAGGCTGGCGAGCTGCCCATCCAGTTCTGCCAGCGGGATATGCACCACGCCGGGTAATTTGCACACTTCCAGTTCGCTGGCGTCACGCACGTCCAGCAATACATCGGCGCTGCTGGGGTGTTCGAGCACTTGCTTGAGCACCTGGGGCTTGATGTAGCGTTCTGCGGCCAGGGAGGGCTGGTTCGGTACGGCATCGGCGCAGGTGGCCGGCGCGACGGTTTCGCTGTGGCGCAGGTCTGAACAGCAGGGGCAGTCGGCGCGGCGCTTGAAGCGGATCTCGCTGAACTTCATCGCCAGTGCGTCGAAGCGCATCAAGCGGCCGGACAAAGGTTCGCCAATGCCGATCAGCAGTTTGATCGCCTCGGTGGCCTGGATCATACCGACCACGCCCGGCAACACGCCGATCACACCGCCCGCGCTGCAATTGGGCGCCAGCTCAGCGGGCGGGGCCTTGGGGAACAGGCAGCGATAGCACGGCCCACCTTTATAGTTGAGCACGCTGATCTGCCCGTCGAAACGGTAGATGGCGCCGTACACCAAAGGTTTGCCCAACTGCACACAGGCGTCGTTGACCAGGTAGCGGGTGTCGAAATTGTCGGTGCCGTCGATCACCAGGTCATAGGCGCCCACCAGTTCCAGGGCGTTGTCAGTGTCAAGCGCGGTGTTGTGCGCGTTGATCTGGATATAGGGGTTGAGGTCCAGCAGGCGTTGCTTGGCGGACTCGACCTTGGGCATGCCCAGGGTGCTGTTGCCATGCACAATCTGGCGTTGCAGGTTGCTGCTTTCCACCACGTCAAAGTCCACCAGGCCCAGGGTGCCGATGCCGGCCGCCGCCAGGTACAGGCTGATGGGCGAGCCCAGGCCGCCGGTACCGATGACCAGCACCTTGGCTTTCTTCAGGTTCAATTGGCCCTCGCGGCCGACGCCCGGCAGGGTGATGTGGCGCACGTAGCGCTGTACTTCTTCGTTGCTCAGTGTGTCGATGTCCATGCCGCCGGAGGTGGCGAGCAATACTTCGATCCGGGCTTTTGCTGGCAGCGGTTCATCGGCGTCGATCAACTCCTCCTCGGCGGTAAACAGGAAGTGTTCCTTGAGCTGGTCGTTCTTTTCATGGAACAGGTGCTGACGCAATTGGGGGTGATCGGTGCAGAGATTTTCAATGACTTCGCGCAATGTCGATCCGGCGCCCTCAAGGGTCGATTCCGGCAGCTTGGCCACGCGAACCAGAATGTCGGGGAAAGAGACAGCGTTCATGGACAACTCCGTGTGCAGGTCGTTGAAAGGTTGAAGGGAGAAATGCTTGCCATCCCAGGCAAACAGCTTGGAGCCCAGGGCCTGGCCCTGACGAACATCCACCACCAGGTAACTGACGGGGAAGATCGGCTCGCCCAGGAACAGCGCCTTGTCCTGGTCTTCGTCACTGAAATAGGCGCCCACATCCGGGTGTGAGTGGTAGATCACCACCACCGGGTTGTCGCTGCGAAACGCCTTGTTCATCAGCAGGGTGTCGGCCACCGAAAAGGTGTAGCCATTGGCCGCGCTGCGTGGGTACATCTGGGGGTTCTTGCGGTGCAGCTCATTCTGGATATTGCTGCCCAGGTACACGCTGCCGTCGGCGAAGACAAAACCACAGCACTCCTCGGGGTAGCTGCGGCTGGCGTGGGCGTAGATCTGTTCCAGGGCGGTGGGGCGGAGGACGTCCATGTTTCTCTCGCGTTGGTTGAGGGTCACTTTTTCTTGGCCATGAGTTTTTCAATCGGCAATTTGGTGATCGCAAAGCCGGCCAGCAGGATTGCCGAGTACAGCATCAGGTCGCGGGAAATTTCCACGCCTTCGTACCAGGCACCGATGATGACCGCGAACACCGGGAAGATGATGAAGACGAACGACAGGATGATCGGGCTCAGGCGCTTGAGCAGCATGAAATACACAATGAACCCGCCCACCGAGGCCACCAGGCCCAGGTAGAACAGCGCGCTCCAGGAACGCAGGGTGATGGCGTCGAACGTCGGCGTTTCAAACCACAGGCCGGCCAGGAACAGCATCAGCCCGGCAATGCCGATGGGCAGGGTGTTGTAAGTGATGACGCTGATGGCGCTGCCTTTTTGCTTGGTAATGACATAGCACAAGGCGTGCATGATCGCGGCGCTCAGAATGGCCAGCACCCCGAGGAACTCGGCGTGGTCCAGGTGCAGGCCCTGGCTCTTGATGATCATGTAGAGGCTGCCGAAACCGATGCCGATGCCGACCACCTGAGAAAAATAGATACGTTCGCGCAGGAACAGCGCGGAGAAGATCAGGATGAACACCGGCATGCAGCTGAACAGCAGGGCGGTGAGGCCCGACGACACATGCATTTCGCCGTAGTTGAGCAAATAGTAGGGAACGCTGAAGTAGGACAGGGTCACGAATACGAAGAACCAGCGGCTTTCCCGGGGAAACAGGATCGGCTCACGGCGCACCATGGCAAAACACAGGAACAGCGGAAACGCGATGAGAAAGCGCAGGCCGGCGGATGTCAGCGGCGGCACGCTCTCGACGGCGATCTTGATGCCCAGCCAGGTGGTGCCCCAACTCAGGCACACGATAAGGAACATCACGCTGGTCACCAGCCCGGCGAGCCACTGTTTTTGTGTTTTTGTTTTTGCAGTGTTTTCGAGAACGGCGGACATTGGCATCGTTTATTGCTTCCCTGAGCCGGAATTGAACTCTATATTGAACTTGTAATGAGTTATGTTTATCGGCGATTGAACCCGTAAAAGCACACTATTAGGGCGAAAGATGGCTGTCAAAACAAATATTGACATGGTGTCAATTATGCGTGAGGGCTTGTCCAACGGGCAGGGCGTGAAGTACAAGCGCCTGTCCGATGTGATGGAACGGGGCATCCTCGAAGGCTTGATTGAACCGGGACGAAAACTGCCGCCCCATCGGGTGCTTTCCGACAATTTAGGCGTGACCATCGGCACCATCAGCCGGGCCTACGGTGAGCTGGAACGCCTGGGCCTGGTGGTTGCACGAGTCGGTGACGGCACTTTCGTGCGCAAGCGTGGGATGGAGCGCCAGCGTGATGAGGGCTTTCGCAATTTCAGCGAGGAGCCGCGCCAGTACTTCGACATGAGCCGCAACATGCACATTCCCGGGCAAGAGACGGTGTTTCTCGCCCAGAGCTTCCAAACCCTGTCGACCAACGCCAAGTTCCTCCAGGACATCAGCGCCTACACCCCCGACGCCGGCCTGCCGCGTTACCGTGAAGCGGGCGCGCAATGGCTGGTGCAGCGCGAGTTTCATCCGATTCCGGAGCAGGTCATCTGCGTCAACGGCGGCCAGCACGGCTTGCTGTGCGCCATGATGGCGTTGCTGCGCGCTGGCGATACGGTGGTCACCGAGCAGTTGACTTACCCCGGGCTGATTACCGCTGCGCGTATGCTGGGGGTGCGGCTGATCGGCCTGGAGATGGACGAGGAGGGTGTGCTGCCCACGGCCCTGGATGAGGTCTGTCGTAATCACCGGATTTCGGCGTTGTATTGCACGCCGACTATCCAGAATCCGACGACCGCCGTGTTATCGGTTGCGCGCCGAGAAGCCTTGGCCAGGGTGTGTCGCGAACATAACCTGCTGATTCTGGAGGACGAAGCCCACGGTGTGCTGGTGGAGGACCGTCCGCCGCCCCTCAGCTATTTCGCGCCTGAACGTACGATTTTGATCAGCAGCCTGAGCAAGGCGGTGTCGGCCGGTTTGCGGGTGGGCTACGTGCATGCGCCACCGGCGCTGGTCAGCCGCATCTCGGCGGCGATCCGTTCGACCTGCTGGATGGCCACACCTGTGACCTTGGAACTGGCGACCCAGTGGATCGAAAACGGCACGGCGGAATATTTGTTGCGTCAGCAGATCAACGAGATCAGTCGGCGCAAGACGCTGGTCGAAGATTTATTGACGGGCCTGGCCTATCGCACTCACCTCAACAGCCCGCACTTCTGGATCGAAGTCCCCGAGCCCTGGCGGGCGTCGGAAATCGAGGCAGAGCTCAAGCAGAACAATTACCTGATCGCCACCGCCGAGGCGTTTGCCGTGGGGCAGACGGCGGTGCCGCAGTTTATTCGGGCGAGTATCTGCAACACGTCGGGCGATGATCAGTTATTGCGCGAGGGTTTTGATGCGCTGGCGACGGCGCTGGGGCAGGGGGGCGGGCGGTTTCATCTGTGAGACCGCGTTATCGTTCTTCGCGAGCAAGCCCGCTCCCACATTAGACCGAGATCCTGCTTTGGAATACGGTCAAAATGTGGGAGCGGGCTTGCTCGCGAAAGCGCCAGTTCAGGCAATACAACTATTTGAATCTGCGCTCCACACCCTTCTCCACCAAAATCTTCGCCGAAATCTCTTCCACCGAAAAATGCGTGGAATTGATGTGCGCAATATTCTCGCGGCGGAACAGATTTTCTACTTCACGCACTTCAAATTCACACTGGGCATAGCTGGAGTAGCGGCTGTTGGGCTTGCGTTCGTTGCGGATGGCGGTCAGCCGGTCCGGGTCGATGGTCAGGCCGAACAGCTTGTGTGAATGCGCGCGCAAAGCGGCGGGCAAGGTCAGGTGTTCCATGTCGTCTTCGGTCAGCGGGTAGTTGGCCGCACGGATACCGAATTGCATGGCCATGTACAGGCAGGTCGGGGTCTTGCCGCAACGCGATACGCCCACCAGGATCAGGTCGGCCTTGTCGTAGTAGTGGGTGCGGGCGCCGTCGTCGTTGTCGAGGGCGAAGTTCACCGCCTCGATACGCTCCATATAGTTGGAGTTATGCCCGATGGAGTGGGACTTTCCGACGGAATAGGACGAATGTTCACTCAACTCCTGTTCCAGTGGCGCCAGGAAGGTAGAGAAAATGTCGATCATGAAACCATTCGACGTTGCGAGAATCTCACGAATGTCTTGATTGACGATGGTGTCGAAAATGATCGGGCGAAAACCGTCTTTTTCAGCCGCCAGATTGATTTGTTGTACCATGGCCCGCGCTTTATCCACGCTGTCTATATAAGGCCGGGTGAATTTGGCGAAGGTAATGTTTTCGAACTGCGCGAGCAGGCTCTGACCCAATGTTTCGGCTGTAATGCCGGTGCCGTCGGAAATAAAGAAAGCAGATCGTTTCATTTGAGCCCTGGGCCTTAAGCTGATGGCGAATCTTGGATATGATAGGCGCGATTTTGCCGTCCCGCAGTGGGCTGCATTCTCACTTATTTTCCAGGTCCAGGCCACAAGCGCTGGCGTTAGCTCCTACTGAGCAACCCGCGTCCTGAGCTTTTCCAACACAGAAAGTGGAGAGATCACCTTGGTAGAGTACGTAGTTTCCCTCGATAAGCTCGGCGTCCATGATGTAGAGCATGTGGGGGGCAAGAACGCATCCCTCGGCGAGATGATCAGTAATCTTGCAGGCGCTGGTGTCTCGGTGCCCGGTGGTTTCGCCACCACGGCCCAGGCTTACCGCGACTTCCTCGAGCTGAGCGGCCTCAACGCCCAGATCCACGCCGCGCTGGACGCCCTGGACGTCGATGACGTCAACGCCCTGGCCAAGACCGGCGCCCAGATCCGCCAGTGGATCATGGAAGCCGAGTTCCCCGAGAAGCTCAACGAAGAAATTCGCACCGCCTTCGCCACCCTGTCCGCCGGTAACCCGGACATGGCCGTTGCCGTGCGCTCCTCGGCCACCGCCGAAGACTTGCCGGACGCCTCCTTTGCCGGCCAGCAGGAAACCTTCCTCAACATTCGCGGCGTCGAAAACGTGATCCGCGCGGCCAAGGAAGTGTTTGCCTCCCTCTTTAATGACCGTGCGATTTCCTACCGCGTACACCAGGGTTTCGACCACAAGCTGGTGGCCCTGTCTGCCGGCGTGCAGCGCATGGTGCGTTCGGAAACCGGCACGGCCGGCGTGATGTTCACCCTCGATACCGAATCCGGTTTCCGTGACGTGGTGTTTATCACCGGCGCCTACGGCCTGGGCGAAACAGTGGTACAAGGCGCGGTCAACCCGGACGAATTCTACGTACACAAGGGCACCCTCGAAGCGGGTCGCCCGGCCATCCTGCGCCGTAACCTGGGCAGCAAGGCCATCAAGATGATCTACGGCGACGAGGCCAAGGCCGGTCGCTCGGTTAAAACCGTTGACGTCGACAAGGCCGAGCGCGCGCGTTTCTGCCTCACCGACGCTGAAGTCAGCGAGTTGGCCAAACAAGCGATGATCATCGAAAAGCACTACAAGTGCCCGATGGACATCGAGTGGGCCAAGGACGGTGACGACGGCAAGCTGTACATCGTGCAGGCGCGCCCGGAAACCGTGAAGAGCCGCACCTCGGCCAACGTCATGGAACGCTACCTGCTCAAGGAAACCGGCACCGTGCTGGTGGAAGGTCGTGCCATTGGCCAGCGCATTGGCGCAGGCAAGGTGCGGATCATCAAGGACGTGTCCGAGATGGACAAGGTCCAGCCGGGTGACGTACTGGTTTCCGACATGACCGACCCGGACTGGGAACCGGTGATGAAGCGCGCCAGTGCCATTGTCACCAACCGTGGCGGGCGTACCTGCCACGCGGCGATCATCGCTCGTGAACTGGGGATTCCGGCGGTCGTGGGTTGTGGCAACGCCACCCAACTGCTCAAGGATGGCCAGGGCGTGACCGTGTCCTGCGCCGAAGGCGATACCGGCTTTATCTTCGAAGGTGAGCTGGGCTTCGATATCAAGCAAAACTCCATCGACGCCATGCCCGACCTGCCCTTCAAGATCATGATGAACGTCGGCAACCCGGACCGCGCCTTTGATTTCGCGCAGTTGCCGAACGCCGGTGTGGGCCTGGCCCGTCTGGAATTCATCATCAACCGCATGATCGGCGTGCACCCCAAGGCACTGCTGAACTATGACGGTCTGCCGCTGGACATCAAGGAAAGCGTCGAAAAGCGCATCGCCGGCTACAACGACCCGGTAGGGTTCTACGTCGAGAAGCTGGTCGAAGGCATCAGCACCCTGGCTGCGGCGTTCTACCCGAAAAAGGTCATCGTGCGTCTGTCGGACTTCAAGTCCAATGAATACGCGAACCTGATCGGCGGCAAGCTCTACGAGCCAGAAGAAGAAAACCCGATGCTGGGCTTCCGCGGTGCCTCGCGTTACATCAGCGAAGCCTTCCGTGACTGCTTCGAGCTCGAATGCCGTGCGCTCAAGCGCGTGCGCAACGAGATGGGCCTGACCAACGTCGAGATCATGGTGCCGTTCGTGCGCACCCTGGGCGAAGCGAGCCAGGTGGTGGACCTGCTGGCCGAAAACGGCCTGACCCGTGGCGAGAACGGCCTGCGCGTGATCATGATGTGCGAATTGCCGTCCAACGCCATCCTGGCTGAAGAGTTCCTGGAGTTCTTCGACGGTTTCTCCATCGGCTCCAACGACCTGACCCAGTTGACCCTGGGCCTGGACCGCGACTCGGGGATCATCGCCCACCTGTTCGACGAGCGTAACCCGGCGGTCAAGAAGCTGTTGGCCAACGCCATCCAGGCCTGCAACAAGGCTGGCAAGTACATCGGCATATGCGGCCAAGGCCCTTCGGACCACCCTGACCTGGCCAAATGGCTGATGGAACAGGGAATCGAGAGCGTTTCGCTGAATCCCGATTCCGTGCTGGAAACCTGGTTCTTCCTGGCTGAAGGCCAAGCGTCCGCCTAAGATCGCCTGGTCAAAAGTGCCGGTCACTCGTTGCGGGTGACCGGCATTCTTATCTGTACAGGGCGGGAATCCTTGCGGACGCCGCCCTTTTTTGTGCAAGAGCATTATGCAAAGCAGCAGCAATCTATTTCCTGTCGCCCTGATCAGCGCTGAACGTCGTGGCGACCTGAGTGAAGATGTCTATCGGCTCAAACCCGGTAACAGCCCGGACGGCACCGTCGAGCTGGCGGTGACCCGTTTGGGCCTGGCCGATGTCCCGGAAAACCGGGGCACGCCGATTATTTTATTGCATGGCAGTTTTTCCAATCGGCGTTTCTGGTATTCGCCCAAGGGCATCGGCCTGGGGGCCTACCTGGCGCGTCGCGGATTTGATGTGTGGATCCCGGAAATGCGCGGCCATGGCTTGTCCAAGCGCAATCACGACTACGCCAGAAACCGTGTCGCCGATTACGCGCGCTACGATTTGCCGGCTGTGGGGGCGTTTGTGTCTGAGCAAAGCGGGCAGGTTCCGCACTGGCTCGGGCATTCCCTCGGCGCCACCACCTTGGCTGCGGCCTTGGGCGGGCAGCACTTGGATGCATCTGCGGTGGCATCGGTGGCGTTGTTCGGCTGCCAGGTCAGTCGTAACCATTGGCCGTTGAAAATCCCACCGGTGCAGTGGGGTGGGCGCTTTATTCTCAAGCGCCTTGGCCACCTGTCGGGCCCGCGCTTCAAGCGTGGGCCCGAGGACGAACCGGCCGGGGTGATGATCGAGGCGATGCGTTGGAACGGCCTGTTCGGCCGGTTTGGCGATGCCGAGCATGACTGGTGGAAAGGCTTGGCGCAGGTCGATGTGCCACTGTTGGCAGTGAGCGCAGCGGGCGACCGGCAAGACCCGGACTGGGCCTGCCGCAAGCTCTTCGAGCAAGTGGGCAGCGAGCATCGCCAGTACCTGTGCCTGGGGCGTCAGCAAGGTTTCAGCGAGGATTTCGGGCATGTGCAGATGCTGGTCAGCAAAGCCGCCCAGGCCCAAGTGTGGCCTTTGGTCGAGCGTTGGTTGAACGACCCGCTGACACCTTTATTCGGCACGCAGCCTGAGGTGGCTGCAACGGTTTGACGAAACGCTCTGCCAGGGGCGTTTCACTCTTGAAGGGTTGCGGCTAAGATATGACGCGCCAGGCGCTTCTGGTCATATTCAGTCGCGTAACGTGTATTGCGTTGCGCTGATCGGGGTTTGATCATGGCCGCCGCCAAGGCGCAGGCACTTAAAGAATGCCTGTCGCGGGGCGTTTTCTTGATGTACACCGTGGATGTTCGACCTCTTCTTTGATGACAGGAGTTTCTCGATGAACCATTACGTGACCCCCGACCTGTGTGACGCCTACCCGGAGCTGGTGCAGGTAGTGGAGCCGATGTTCAGCAACTTCGGCGGACGAGACTCCTTTGGCGGCGAAATTGTCACCCTCAAATGCTTCGAGGATAACTCCCTGGTCAAGGCGCAGGCTGACCTGCCGGGCGCTGGCAAAGTGCTGGTGGTCGACGGTGGCGGTTCCCTGCGCTGCGCGCTGCTGGGTGACATGATTGCCGAGAAAGCCGCGAAAAACGGTTGGGAAGGGCTGGTGATCTACGGGTGTATCCGTGACGTCGACGTCATTGCCCAGACCGACCTGGGTGTGCAGGCCCTGGCCTCGCATCCGAAAAAAACCGACAAGCGCGGCCTTGGCGACCTGAACGTGGCGGTGACATTCGGGGGCGTGACGTTCCGCCCCGGTGAGTACATTTACGCCGACAACAACGGGGTGATCGTGTCGCCCAGCCCACTGAAAATGCCTGAATAAACTGCCGTAACCGATTGGGGTGAGGATGTTCGAAGAAGAAAACGCGCAATGGGGCCTGGTGCATGCCCTGGTGCTGGACGGTAAAGGCGGTGCGCGTTCGATTGCCCGGACTGAGCTCGACGATCTGCAGTTGCAGCCCCAGGAAAGCCTGTGGCTGCACTGGGATCGCAGCCATCCTCAAACCCAGACCTGGCTGCGTAAATCCAGCGGCCTGAGCGAGTTTGCCTGTGACCTGCTGCTGGAGGAGAACACTCGCCCACGCCTGTTGCCGCTGCCGGACGCCGAATTGCTGCTGTTTCTGCGCGGGATCAATCTCAACCCAGGCGCCGAGCCCGAAGACATGGTGTCGGTGCGCATCTTCGCCGCTGCCAACCGAGTGATCTCGTTGCGTTTGCGCCCCTTGCGCGCCACCGATGAGTTGCTGGTGCAACTGGCAGACGGTAAAGGCCCCAAGACGGCATCCGAGCTCATCCTTTATATGGCTCAGTACCTGACCAATAAAGTGCAGGATCTGGTCGCTGGCTTGTCTGAAATCGTCGATTCCGAGGAAGAAAAACTCGATGCCGACGAACGGTATACCCCGGAGCATGGCAGCGTTCTGCAGATCCGTCGAAGAGCCGCCGGACTTAAGCGCTTCCTGGCCCCCCAGCGGGATATTTTTGCCCAGCTCACGCGGATCAAATTGGCGTGGTTCTGCGACGACGATGCCGACTATTGGAATGAATTGCACAACAGTCTGACCCGTTACCTGGAAGAGCTGGAATTGGCCAGAGAGCGCGTGGGGCTTGTGCTTGAGGCCGAAGACCGGCGTTTGAGCCTGCGCATGAACCGCACCATGTACCGCTTCGGGATCATCACCGGGATCTTCTTGCCGATGAGTTTTCTCACCGGTCTGCTCGGTATAAATGTGGGTGGTATTCCGTTCTCTGCCAGCCCTTATGGATTCATGATTGCGTGCCTGTTGATGGTGTCTGTGGCATTGGGGCAATGGTGGTTATTTCGACGATTGCGCTGGGTTTGACCTGAATATGACCTGAACGTAAGAAAGGGCCGATGTGACCCGATGAATTTTACCCTCGTCTTTTAAATCACTTGCGAGAGGTCTCTATGCACGATCCGTTCGAACAGTCTTTGCGTGACATGCTCAATGCTTCGCCATCCAACCGTGATGACGATGCTTGCCTGGGCCGCGTACTGAAAACCGCCAACCGTCAGGTAGGGGCGGGTGACCTGTTCGGTCTGCTCGGGCGTTGGGTGCCGGCATTGATGATGGCCCTGAACAACGGTTCGGCCCATGTGTCACCGGTTTCCCGTCGTAAACCTCTTGCTAGCACTGCTGATAAGGCTGATTGAATATGGAACTTGATCTCTGGACCCAGAGCCTGGTCACCGCGATGACCGCATTGTGGACCAAGGTGGCGAATTTCATTCCCAACCTGTTTGGTGCCCTGGTCCTGGTATTGCTGGGTTTTGTCGTCGCCAAGCTGCTCGATACCCTGCTGTCCAAATTGCTCGCCAAACTGGGCCTCGATCGCCTGATGGCCGGCACTGGCCTGACCAAATTGCTCGGCCGCGCGGGGTTGCAAGTACCGATTTCCACCCTGATCGGCAAGATCGTCTATTGGTTCGTTCTACTTATTTTTCTGGTTTCTGCGGCGCAGTCCCTTGGACTTGAGCGAGTTTCAGCTACGCTCGACATGCTGGCACTGTATTTGCCGAAAGTGTTCGGCGGCGCGCTGGTGCTGCTGGTGGGGGTTTTACTCGCGCAATTGGCCAACGGGCTGGTGCGCGGGGCCGCCGAAGGCGTGGGCTTGGACTACGCGGCGGGCTTGGGGCGAATCGCCCAGGGGCTGGTGATCATCATCAGTATTTCTGTCGCGATCAGCCAGTTGGAGGTCAAAACTGACCTGCTCAACCACGTGATTGTGATTGTTTTGATTACCGTTGGTCTGGCAGTTGCGCTGGCCATGGGGTTGGGAAGCCGGGAAATTGCCGGTCAGATTCTTGCGGGAATCTATGTGCGTGAGCTGTACCAAGTTGGGCAACAGGTGCGTGTGGGCGAGGTCGAAGGGCAAATCGAGGAGATCGGCACAGTCAAGACGACCGTGCTGACCGATGACGGGGAACTGGTGTCGCTGTCTAACCGGATTCTCCTGGAGCAGCAGGTCAGTAGCCGCTAATCCGGCAAATCCTGCTAATGTACGCCGCCGCAAACCCGGGTGACCGGGTTGCAGCGGACATTGACCTGACTGTCGGCACGACTTGTTTTGAATAAAGCCCAAACGCTGTCCACGCGCTATGACCCCCGTGAGCTCTCTGATGAGGAGTTGGTCGCGCGCTCGCACACGGAGCTGTTTCACGTAACACGCGCGTACGAAGAATTGATGCGCAGGTATCAACGCACTCTGTTCAACGTTTGTTCAAGGTATTTGGGGAACGATAGAGACGCGGATGATGTCTGTCAGGAAGTGATGCTCAAGGTGCTATACGGCCTGAAGAACTTCGAGGGCAAATCGAAGTTCAAGACCTGGCTGTACAGCATCACGTACAACGAGTGCATCACGCAGTATCGTAAGGAACGGCGAAAGCGTCGCTTGATGGACGCTTTGAGTCTGGACCCCCTTGAGGAGGCGTCTGAAGAGAAGGCGCCGGCACCCGAGGAGAAGGGCGGACTTGATCGCTGGTTGGTGCATGTGAACCCGATTGACCGGGAAATTCTGGTGCTTCGCTTTGTCGCAGAGCTGGAATTCCAGGAAATCGCTGACATCATGCATATGGGCTTGAGTGCTACAAAAATGCGGTACAAACGTGCTCTTGATAAATTACGTGAGAAATTTGCGGGCGAGACTGAAACTTAGTGCGTAGCAAATATCTCTTACGTGTAGGCAAGTTCTGTTAGACTTGTCGCCGAGTTGTCCCCCGGTTTGTGGGACTGCTTTACAATCACCAGATGGGGATTTAACGGATGAAACTGAAAAACACCTTGGGCTTGGCCATTGGTTCTCTTATTGCCGCTACTTCTTTCGGCGTTCTGGCACAAGGCCAAGGCGCAGTTGAAGGCGAGCTGTTCTACAAGAAGCAGTACAACGATAGCGTTAAGCACATCGAAGACGGCTTCAACCCAGGCGCTCGCATTGGTTACTTCCTGACCGACGATCTGTCGTTGAATCTGTCGTACGACAAGACCAACCACACCCGTTCGAACGACGGCACTGGCAACCAGAAGATCAAAGGTGACACTGGCAGCCTCGTTGCTCAGTACCACTTCGGTCAGGCTGGCGTTGATAGCCTGCGTCCATACGTTGAAGGCGGTTTCGGCCACCAGAGCCGTGGCAACGTGCGCGCTGACGGCCACACCGGTCGCGACCAGACCACTTTCGCTACCATCGGTACCGGCGTGAAGTACTACTTCACCAACAACCTGTACGCTCGTGCTGGTGTTGAAGCTGACTACGGTCTGGACAACGGCAAGTGGGACTACTCCGCACTGGTTGGCCTGGGCGTGAACTTCGGCGGTAACGCTGGCGCAGCTGCTCCAGCTCCTACCCCAGCACCAGCTCCAGAGCCAGTTCCAGAGCCAGAAGCTCCGGTTGCTCAGGTTGTTCGTGTTGAGCTGGACGTTAAGTTCGACTTCGACAAGGCCGTTGTTAAGCCTAACAGCTACGGCGACGTTAAAAACCTGGCCGACTTCATGGCTCAGTACCCAGCTACCAACGTAGAAGTTGCTGGTCACACTGACTCCGTAGGTCCAGACGCTTACAACCAGAAGCTGTCCCAGCGTCGTGCTGACGCTGTTAAGCAAGTCCTGGTTAAAGACGGCGTTGCTCCTAACCGTGTAACTGCTGTTGGTTACGGCGAATCCCGCCCAGTTGCTGACAACGCAACTGAAGCTGGTCGCGCTGTTAACCGTCGCGTAGAAGCGTCGGTTGAAGCTCAAGCTCAGTAATTACTGAGTAAAGAAAAGCCCGGCTCAGGCCGGGCTTTTTTTCGCCTGCGATTTGCCTCAGGCGCTTGCCGCAGCGGCGATGCCATCCATCTGTGCGGCGCCGGCAACCTGGCCAATCACCAGGATGGCCGGGCTCTTGAGCGCAAAGGCTTTTGCAGCTTCATGCATGGCCGCAAGCGAGCTGCGGCATTCGCGTTGCTGGGGCAACGAAGCGTTTTCGATCATTGCCACCGGCATATCCGCAGCCATGCCACCGTTGAGTAACTGCTCGCGGATTTCTTCTAGCTTGGCCACGCCCATATACACCACCAGCGTGGTGCCTCCCTCCGCCAGCGCACGCCAGTTCAGGCTGCTGTCATCCTGGGTATGCGCGGTGACCAAGGTCACTCCACGGCTCACGCCACGCAAGGTCAACGGGATATCGCACTGGGTCGCTCCCGCCAGCCCCGAGGTGATGCCATTGACCAATTCCACCTCGACGCCACGCTCGCGCAGCCAGGTCGCCTCTTCGCCACCGCGGCCAAAAATACACGGGTCACCGCCTTTAAGGCGTACCACGCACTTGCCCTGGCGCGCATAACGCAGCATCAGGCGGTGAATAAACTCCTGCGGGGTAGAGCGGCAGCCGCCGCGCTTGCCGACGGTAATCACCCGGGCGCTGGCGCAGTGTTCCAGTACTGCCGGGTTGACCAAGTCATCAATCAGCACAATATCCGCTGCATGCAGAGCCCGGACCGCTTTGAGGGTCAGCAACTCCGGATCACCCGGCCCTGCGCCTACCAGCCATACTTTTGCGCTCATGTTGTTCCCCTTACACACTGATGGCGATTGGCTGCGGGTTGCTGGCCAAAAGACGTTTGATTTCCGGCACGCAGGAGCCGCATTGGGTGCCGCAGCCCAGTGCCTGTTTGAGGCCATCCAGGTCCAGGCCGCTGCCGATGCCGGCACACACGGCGTTTTCGCTGACGTTCTTGCAGTTGCACACAATCTTGTTGCTGGCCGTGGTACCGCCCGGTGGCGCGCTCAAGGGCGCCAGCAACCAGCGCCGCAGTTGCTCGTCGGCCCGGCCTTCCAGCCACAGGCTTTGCAGCCAGTGACGGGCCAGGGTTTCGCCGGCCAGGCGCAGGGCGGTGATGCGGCCTTTCTCGATTTTCACGCGCTTGCCGATTGAGCGGCGCGGGTCGTCATAGGCCATTACCGGGCCGTCGTTGAGGCCCAGCAGGTGGTCAATGCGGGTCAACAGTTGCAGGTCGGGCGCCTCGGTATGCGCGGCGCGCACCAGCAGCGCGGGGCGTTCACGGCCAGCCAGGCTCAGGCTGACGTAGGCGAAGGTTTCACACAGTGGGCGCAAGGCTTCGAAGTGCTGCTGCACATCGCCTTCGATCAGCGCAAACAGCTGCCACGGCAGTTGCACTGCTTCCAGGCGCACGCCGCTGTGCTTGAGCTCCGGCTGCTTGGAAAAAGGGTCGAACGCCGGTTGCGTGAGGGTATTGACGCCGCCCTTGAGAAAACGGTCGCCCCAGTGCATGGGCAGGAACGCTTGGCCGGGGCGCACACTGTCATCGCTGCCGACGGCGACGATCACGCTGCCGCGACGGCTTTTCAGGCTGACCAGGTCACCCTCTTTGAAACGGTGACGGCGCAGCTCGTCCGGGTGCAGGCTCAACAGCGCCTCATTGACGTGCCCGAACAGCTGGGCGGCGGTGCCGGTGCGGCTCATGCCGTGCCACTGATCACGCAGGCGACCAGTGATCAGGGTCAACGGGAATCGCGCATCGCGCTGTTCCTTGGCGGCGCGATAAGGCTCGGCGACAAACCGCGCCCGCCCACTGTTAGTGGGGAAAATACCGTCGGTGTACAAGCGCGACGTACCCGCCTGCGCACCCTCGGGAAACGGCCACTGCTGCGGGCCGAGCCGGTCGAGCAGGGCATGGCTGATGCCGGACATATCCAGGTCACGGCCTTGAGTCAGTGGCTTGAATTCATCAAACAACTGCGCCGCTTGTTCAAAGGCGAACAGGCTCGGCAACCCCGGACGTAGACGGCGCTCCAGGCGCTGGGCGAAATCCACCGTGATCGCCCAGTCCGCGCGTGCTTCACCCGGTGGGTTGATGGCGCGGCGCACGTGGGAAATACGCCGCTCGGAGTTGGTCACCGTGCCGTCTTTTTCACCCCAACTGGCGGCGGGCAGTAGCAGGTCGGCATAGGCCGCGGTTTCGGTGGTACGAAACGCTTCCTGCAACACCACGAACGGGCAAGCGGCCAAGGCGGCGCGCACCGCGTTCTGGTCGGGCAGCGATTGGGCTGGGTTGGTACAGGCGATCCACAACGCCTTGATCTTGCCAGCCTGCACCTGTTCAAACAGTTCGATGGCGGTAAGGCCGGTGTTCGCGGGCAGTTGTTCCACGCCCCAATAGGCCGCCACTTCAGCGCGGTGTTCAGGGTTGGCCGCGTCGCGGTGGCCCGGCAGCAAGTTGGACAGGCTGCCGGTTTCCCGCCCACCCATGGCGTTCGGTTGGCCGGTCAGGGAAAACGGCCCGCAGCCCGGCCGACCAATGGTCCCCGTGGCTAAATGCAGGTTGATCAGTGCACTGTTTTTGGCGCTGCCAGCGGTGGATTGGTTAAGCCCCATGCACCACAGCGACAAAAAGCTGCTGGAGGTGCCGACCCACTGCGCGCACAGGCGCAACTGTTCGACACTGATGCCGCACAGCTGCGTGACCATCTGCGGCGTGTAGTCATGCACCAGGCGCTTGAGTTCGGCCAGGCCGTCGGTGTGGGCCTGGATAAACGCGCGGTCGACCCAGTCTTCCCACAGCAACAGATGCAAAATCCCGTGGAACAACGCCACATCCGTGCCCGGCAAAATCGCCAGGTGCAGGTCGGCCAAGTCGCAGGTGTCGGTACGGCGAGGGTCAATCACCAGCACTTTCATCTGCGGGCGCTGCGCCTTGGCTTGCTCCAGGCGTCGGAACAATACCGGGTGGGCGTAGGCCATATTGCTGCCGACGATCATCACGCAGTCGCTGTTTTCCAGGTCTTCATAACTGCACGGCGGTGCATCGGCGCCCAGGCTGCGCTTGTAGCCGACCACCGCCGAAGACATGCACAGCCGGGAGTTGCTGTCGATATTGTTGGTGCCCACCAACGCCCGCGCCAACTTGTTGAAGCTGTAGTAGTCCTCGGTCAGCAGTTGCCCGGAGATATAGAACGCCACACTGTCGGGCCCGTGTTCGGCAATGGTATCGGCGAACACGTTGGCCGCGTGCTCCAGGGCGGTGTCCCAGTTGGTGCGAGTGCGTGCCAGTGCTTTGCCCAAGCGCAATTGCGGGTAAAGCGCACGGGCGCTCAAGTCGCCGGTCAGGTGCAGGCTCGCGCCTTTGCTGCACAACTTGCCGAAGTTGGCCGGATGGCTGGGGTCGCCTTGCACCCCCAGGATCTGTTCGCCGTCATGCTCGATCAGCACGCCGCAGCCCACCCCGCAATAACAGCAGGTGGACGCGGTGGTCTGACGGTTCATCAACCCGCGTCCCGCAGGGCCAGCATCACCCGGCCGTTTTCGACCCGGGCCTGATGATGGTGGGCACAGCCGATATCCGGGGCCTGGGCTTGGCCGGACTCAAGGTCGATCTGCCAGTTGTGCAGCGGGCAGGCCACCCGCTTGCCGTAGATCAAGCCTTGGGATAGCGGCCCGCCCTTGTGCGGGCAGCGGTCGTCGAGGGCAAAGACTTCATCGTCACTGGTGCGAAAAATCGCAATGTCACCTTTGGGCCCGCTGATGATGCGCGAGCCCAAGGCGTTGATTTCGTCGAGGGCGCAGATATCCAGCCAGTTCATAGCGAGACCTCCAGGTGTTTGACAGGGATCACGTCGAATTCCTTTTTCAGCAGCGGCTGTTCCAGGCGTTCCTTCCACGGGTCCTGCTCGAATGACAACGAGAACTGCAAACGCTCATTCAGGGCCTGGCGGCGCGCCGGGTCTTCCAATACGGCCTTCTTGATATGCTCCATGCCCACCCGCTGCAGGTAGTGCACGGTGCGCTCCAGGTAGAAGGCTTCTTCGCGGTACAACTGCAGGAACGCGCCGTTGTATTCGCGCACTTCTTCGGCGGTTTTCACCTTGACGAAGAACTCCGCGACTTCAGTCTTGATCCCGCCGTTGCCGCCGATGTACATCTCCCAGCCCGAGTCGACGCCGATAATGCCCACATCCTTGATGCCCGCTTCCGAGCAGTTGCGTGGGCAACCGGAGACCGCCAACTTGACCTTATGGGGCGACCACATATTGAACAGGTCATGCTCCAGCTCGATGCCCAGTTGTGTGGAGTTCTGCGTGCCGAAGCGGCAGAACTCGCTGCCCACACAGGTTTTGACGGTGCGGATGGACTTGCCGTAGGCATGCCCGGACGGCATATCCAGGTCTTTCCACACCCCTGGCAAGTCCTGCTTCTTGATACCGAGCAAGTCGATGCGCTGGCCGCCGGTGACCTTGACCATCGGCACGTTGTACTTGTCGGCCACATCGGCGATGCGGCGCAGCTCCGAAGGGTTGGTCACACCGCCCCACATCCGTGGCACCACGGAGTAGGTGCCGTCTTTTTGAATATTGGCGTGGGCCCGTTCGTTGATCAGCCGCGATTGTGGGTCGTCCTTGGCTTCGCCGGGCCAGGTGGAGATCAGGTAATAGTTGAGGGCCGGGCGGCAGGTGGCGCAGCCATTGGGGGTGCGCCAGTTCAGGTAGCGCATGGTGCTGTCGATGGTCAGCAGGTGCTGCTCGCGAATGGCTTGGCGGATCTGCCCGTGGTTGAGGTCGCTGCAGCCGCAGATGGCTTTTTCGCTTTTGGGTTTGACGTCCGCCGCGCCGCCCACGGTGTTGATCAGGATCTGCTCAACCAGCCCGGCACAGGAACCGCAGGAACTGGCGGCCTTGGTGTGTTTTTTCACCTCATCGACACTGAACAACCCTTGTTCCTGGATCGCCTTGACGATGGTGCCCTTGCACACGCCGTTGCAGCCGCAGACTTCGGCGCTGTCGGCCATGCTCATGGCTTTGTCCTGGCCTTGGTGGCCGACATCGCCGAGTGCATTTTCACCGAACATCAGGTGATCGCGGATTTCACCGATGGCGTGATTCTCACGGATCTGGCGGAAATACCAGCCGCCATCGGCGGTATCGCCGTACAGGCAGGCGCCGACCAGGATGTCGTCCTTGATCACCAGCTTTTTGTACACGCCACCAATCGGGTCGGAGAGGGTGATGGTCTCGGTGCCTTCGCCGCCCATGAAGTCGCCAGCGGAGAACAGGTCGATGCCGGTGACTTTAAGTTTTGTCGAGGTCACCGAGCCCTTGTAAGTGGCAAACCCCAGTTGGGCCAGGTGGTTGGCGCAGACCTTGGCCTGTTCGAACAACGGCGCCACCAAGCCATAGGCGATGCCGCGATGGCTGGCGCATTCACCGATCGCATAGATGCGCGGATCGTAGGTTTGCATGGTGTCGTTGACCAGGATCCCACGGTTGCAGGGGATGCCGGACTTTTCCGCGAGTTCGGTGTTGGGGCGGATGCCGGCAGCCATCACCACCAGGTCGGCGGGGATGATGTCGCCATTTTTGAACTGCACCGAGCCGACGCGGCCGTTGCCGGCATCGTGCAGGGCCTGGGTCTGCTCGCACAGGCGGAACACCAGGCCGCGACTTTCCAGTTCGGTTTGCAGTAGCTGGCCGCTGGTCTTGTCCAGTTGCCGCTCCAGCAGCCATTCACCGATGTGCACCACCGTCACGTGCATGCCGCGCAGCATCAGGCCGTTGGCCGCTTCCAGGCCGAGCAGGCCGCCGCCGATCACCACTGCATGCTTGTGAGTCTTGGCGGTGTCGATCATCGCTTGGGTGTCGGCGATGTCGCGGTAGCCAATTACGCCCTGCAGGGTATTGCCGGGAATCGGCAGGATAAACGGCGTGGAACCGGTGGCGATCAGCAGGCGATCATACTCGGCCTCGGTGCCGTCTTCGGCGATGACTTTGCGTTTGACCCGGTCGATCTGCACCACCTTGCGGTTGAGCAGCAGCTTGACGTTGTTGTTCAGGTACCAATCCAGGTCGTTGAGCACGATCTCTTCGAAGGTTTGCTCACCGGCCAGTACTGGCGACAGCAGGATGCGGTTGTAGTTGGTGTGAGGCTCGGCGCCGAACACGGTGATGTCGTACAGCTCGTTGCTCAGCTTGAGCAGCTCTTCCAGGGTGCGAACCCCGGCCATGCCGTTGCCGATCATCACCAGTTTGAGTTTTTTCATGTCGTTCTCCGCAATGGCTCGACAAATCGTGCGCAAACAAAAAAGGCGTCCCCGCTAGTCAGCTAGCGAGGACGCCTTTGTCCTGGTCCCGTTCTCTCGGGAAGCTCGACCCTTCGACGTTGAAGGGACGGCTATATGTGGGTTGTTGGGAAAGCTAATGCAGCAGCTGTGCCAAGTCCCTATAGCCCCAGTTTTACTGGGCGTTTACACGCAGAACCGGCGGATTCTGCCCGTTAGTGGTGCAGCAGCCAGTACAGCAGCACCAGATTGAGCAGCAGCGAAGCCACCGCCAGGGTTTGCCAGACCTTCAAGGGTTCGCGTTCGAGCAAAGGCCGTGGGCGTAGGCTCAATTCGCGGCGGTCGGCCTGCTCCAGCACCAACAGCCATTCTTCGGCGGTTTCATAACGTTGGGCCGGGGCTGCGGTCACCGCCCGTTCCAGGCTGTGTGGCAACCACTCCGGCAAGTCGGGGCGATAACGGCTGGCGCTGACGGGCTGGTTAAACCTGGGCCGTTGGAAGGCCTCGATTTCACCGTAGGGGTAATGCCCGGTCAGCAGGTAATACAAGGTCACGCCGACGCTATACAAATCCTGTTGCGCCGTAGGCTGCTCGCCAGCGAACGCCTCGGGCGCGATAAAACTCGGGGTGCCGGGCAGCAGGTGGGCACGGTCTTCGGAGAGCCCGGGGCAATAGGCCAGGCCGAAGTCCAGCACCCGCAGTTCGCCATCTTCTCCCAGCAGCAGGTTTTCCGGCTTGATGTCGCGGTGCAGGATCTGCCGGCGATGCAGCAGGCCCACGGCGCGCAGCAAGCGTTCGGCAACCGACTGCCATTGCGCCAGTGGCAGCGGGCCCTGTTGTTGGAACAGTTGGGCCAGGGTTTGTCCGGCGTATTCGCGCATCACGTAGTATAAATGCTGACGACCGCTGGCGGCATGCACTTCGGGAAAGGCGCGGCCGGCGACCCGGCGCAGAAACCATTCCTCCGATAACAAGGCCTGGGCCGCATCGGTATCCTCGCAACGCAACGGCAAGGTCTTGAGCAGCCAGGGTTGCCCCTGGGCGTCGTGCACGCGGTACAGCAATGACTGGCGACTCTGCGCCAGCACGCTTTGCACCTCCCAGCCTTCAAAGGTTTGCCCGACTTTCAGCGGTGGCGGCAGTGGCCATTGCTGCAACTGCACCAGGGCGTCGCCGAGGGTGGCGGCGCCGAGTTGATCGATGCGCACCAGCAAGGCGCTGGCGTTGTCTTGGCTACCCGCCAGGTGGGCGGCGTTGACCAGTGTGTTGACGGCCAGATCGAGGTCGCTTTGTTCGCGCAGGATCGCGCCGATGCTGTGATCGCCCAGCGTGGCCCACACCCCATCGCTGAGCAGCAGGAAACTTTCGCCCTCGCGCAGTTGGCCATCAAGGAAGTCCAGCACCAGGTGCTGATCCAGGCCGAGGGCGCGCTTGAGCACATGCTGCATGCCCGGCTGTTCCCACACATGGTCTTCGCTGATGCGTTGCAACTCGCCGTCAAGCCAACGATACGCCCGGCAATCACCGACATGGGCCAGGGTGAAACGTTGGCCGCGAAACACCAGGGCGCTGAGGGTGGTGAGCAACGGTTGCCCGCCGCCGTTGGCTTGCAACCAGCGATTCTGCGCCAGTAACAGACGCTCCAGCGCCTGGGCCACGCTCCAGGTCTGTGGCGTGGCGTAGTAGTCCAGGGCCAGGGCCTGCACGGTCGAGCGTGCGGCCAGGCCACCGTCGGCGCATTGGCTGACGCCATCGGCCAGTGCGCACAGGTAGCCTTTGCTGGCGGCCAGTTCCGCCATGGGCGTGACCACCCGCAGGGCATCCTGGTTCTCGCTGCGCGGGCCGATGGCACTGGCCTGGGCGACGCTCAGTCGTAGGCTCATCAGATGCGGGCGGCGGTCACGGCGGCCGAACCCCAGGTGGTTCTCCAGCGCCGTTTCACCCCATGCAGGCCGAACCAGGCCAGCACACCGAGGCTGGCGAACAACCACAGGGCCAGTTGATAGCTGCCGGTGCTCTGCTTGATAGCGCCCATGCCCGCCGCGAGGGCGAAGCCACCAATGCCACCGGCCATGCCGATCAGGCCGGTCATGACGCCGATCTCACTGCGAAAACGCTGCGGCACCAGTTGGAATACCGCGCCATTGCCGGCGCCCAGGCCGAGCATGGTGCAGACGAAAAGCGCCAACGCCGCGTAGGAACTGGGCAGGTTGAACCCCACTGCCGCAATGCAGATCACCGCCACGCTGTACATGCCGAGCAGAGTCTTGATCCCGCCGAACCGGTCTGCCAGGGCGCCGCCCAAGGGGCGCATCAGGCTGCCGCCGAACACACAGGCGGCGGTGTAGTAGCCGGCGGTCACCGGGCTCAGGCCGTACTGGTCGTTGAAGTAGCCGGGCAGGGCGCTGGCCAGGCCGATAAACCCGCCGAAGGTCACGCTGTAGAAGAACATGAACCACCAGCTGTCACGGTCGCCCAGGGCCTTGAAGTAGTCGGCCATGGCTTTGGCTTTTGGCCGCTGAGGGGCATTGCGCGCCAGCCAGGCGAACACGATCAGGGTCAGCACCAGTGGGATCAGCGCAAAACCGAACACGTTGCTCCAACCAAACGCGGCAGCCAGCACGGGCGCCAGCAGCGCGGCAAACACGGTACCGGAGTTGCCGGCGCCGGCGATGCCCATGGCTTTGCCCTGGTGCTCCGCCGGGTACCACTGGGACGCCAAGGGCAGGGCGACCGCAAAGGACGCGCCGGCCATGCCCAGGAACATGCCCAGCAGCAACGCTTGTTCGTAGCTGTGGATCCCCAGTTTCCAGGCGCAGAACAGTGCCACGATCACAATTACCTGGCCAATCAGCCCGGCGGTCTTGGGCGACAGCTTGTCGGCCAGCATCCCCATCAAGAAGCGCAGCACCGCGCCCGCCAGGATCGGTGTGGCCACCACCAGGCCACGTTGTTGGGTGGTCAGGTGCAAGTCAGCGGCAATCTGCACCGCCAGGGGGCCCAACAGGTACCAGACCATGAAGCTCAGGTCGAAATACAGGAACGCGGCAAACAGGGTCGGGGTGTGCCCGGATTTCCAGAAGCTTGATTTCATCACGCACCTCAACGGTTGGGGGTCTAGAAACGAAAAAACGCCGCCACCGGGTTCGCGAGGGCAAACCGGGTGGGCGACGTCTTTGTCGTGGAGGGGGCAACCGCCGTTGGCTACCTGTGATAATTCTTTAGCAAGAGCTGAGCCACATCAGCCGAGCAACTCGCTCATGGCAATAATCTGCTCTGCCACCTGGATCAGTTTCTGTTGACGGCTCATGGCCTGGCGGCGCATCAGGGTGTAGGCCTCTTCTTCGTTACAGCTCTTCATCTTCATCAACAGGCCCTTGGCCAATTCGATGCGCTTGCGTTCGGCCAGTTGCTGGTCGCGTGCATGCAGCTGGGCGCGCAGGGCCTGGTCACTCTCGAAGCGCGCCATGGCCACATCGAGGATCGGTTGCAGGCGCTGGGCCTGGATGCCTTCGACGATATAGGCACTGACGCCGGACTTGATGGCCTGGCGCATCACATTTGGGTCGTGCTCGTCGGTGAACATCACGATGGGCCGGGGCTGATCGCGGCTGACCAGCACCACTTGCTCCATCACATCGCGCCCAGGTGACTCGGTATCGATCAGGATCACATCCGGGCGCACTGTTTCGACGCGTGCGGGCAGGTCAATGGTCAAGCCGGACTCATCGATCACCTCAAAGCCGGCCTCGGTCAATGCGGCCTTGAGGCGCCCGACCTTGCGCGGGGTGTCGTTGATCAACAGGATTCGCAGCATCGTCGGGCTCCTGTCAGCGCAGCGCTTGGCGGTTGGCGTTATCGGCCAAGGCGTGGAGGTGGAAGCTGCGCGCATAGCCGGCGGGGTCGCTGCCGTCCCAGGTCTTGCCGTCGAGCAACTGGCTACGGCGCATGTCCGAGTTGCCTTCGGCAATGCCCAGCGCCTCAGCCGCCTGGCGGTACAGCGCCAGTTGCTGCACCTGCCGGGCGACGCCCAGGTAGTCCGGGTCTTCACGCAGCAAGCCCCAGCGCCGGAACTGGGTCATGAACCACATGCCATCGCTGAGGTAGGGCAGGTTCACCTCGCCGTCGGCGAAAAAGCGCAGCGCATGGGGATCCTGCCACTGGTTGCCCAGGCCGTCGTCATAGTGCCCCAGCAGGCGTGGTTCGATGCAAGCCACAGGCGCATCGAGGTATTCAGGGGCACTGAGCAACTGGGCGGTAGAGCGGCGGTTTTCAAGGCTCTGCTCGATAAACCGGCTGGCCTCCAGGATCGCCATGACCAGCACGCGTGCGGTATTGGGGTAGGCGTCAACGAAGGCTTGGGTGCAGCCCAGGACTTTTTCCGGATGGTCCGGCCAGATCGCCTGGCTGGTCGCCAGGGTAAAGCCCTGGTTCTGTTGCACTGCGCTGGCGCACCAGGGTTCACCCACGCAAAGGCCGTCGATGCGGCCGGCTTGCAGGTGCGCCACCATTTGCGGCGGCGGCACTACTACGCTGTTCACATCCTGCAAGGGATGAATGCCTTGGCTCGCCAGCCAGTAATACAACCACATGGCGTGGGTGCCGGTGGGAAACGTCTGGGCGAAGGTCAGTTTTGTCCGGCTTTGGTGCACGTGGCGTTTCAATGCTTCAGGAGTGATCACCCCTTGCTGTTGTAGGCCATGGGACAGGTTGATGCCCTGGCCATTCTGGTTCAGCCCCATCAGCACCGCCATGGGGCTGGGGGCGACGCCGCCGATGCCCAGGTGTACGGCATAGAGCAGCCCGTAGAGACTGTGGGCGGCGTCCAGTTCACCGCTGACCAGCTTGTCGCGCAGGTTGGCCCAGGACGCCTGGCGCTTGAGGTTGAGGGTGAGGCCGTAGGGTTGGGCGAAGCCCTGGGTGGCGGCGACCACCAGCGAGGCGCAATCGGTCAGGGCCATGAACCCCAGGTCCAGGCTGCTCTTTTCCGGGGCATCGCTGCCGTTTACCCAAGCCAGCGGATCGTTCATCAATACCTGCCTTTTTCTGAAAAAAAAGCGCCGTTTCCCAGGTTGGCGTATAGGCCATTGCAGGGGAACGACGCCTTTGTCCGTAGGCCCGTGCCGCCGTTGGTGCGAGCCTGATACAGAGTGCAAAGCAAGGCACATGCCATGGGTGGGGCGGTGCAACTGGCCGTCAGCTTTCGATCATGATTGAACCTCGTGTGCCTCGCAGTATGGCCGCTTCTTCAGGCCAGACCGCCAGGCATACCCACGGTGCACGCTGATTTACTCGCAACCCTCAATTGCCGCTGGCTGTTCAGCGCGCTGCTGTGCGCCGCGCTGTTGCTGGGCAGTCGCCCGGCCTGTGGCGAGGTGTTGCAGCTCTACGCTGCCGACGACACGAGAAGCTCGGCGGTGGTGCTGCGGCATATTTCCGTCAGTAAGCTGCGCGGCATCATGCGCCGTGCGGGGCTGGATGAGCCGCGTTACCCACTGCGTGAACACGGCGGGCGTACGTTCTATGTAACCGGCCCTTCCAGTTATGTCGATCAGGTGTTGCGTCTTGCCCAACGGATGGACCGACCCCCTCGCAAGGTGCCAGAGCGCGCCCCGGTATTCGGCGTGGTGAAAGTGATCAATGTCCTCGTGGACGATCACCTGCAAGGTGCGGGCGCCAACAAGGTCCAGGTACCGGGCATGGCCTCCATGCTCGAAGCTCGGCTATCCCAGGCGCAGAAGGATCAACTGGCCGATGGCCGCCTTGCGGTGATGGCCTATCCGGATACCAACAGTCTGTTGGTCAAGGGCCCACCCGCCCAGGTGAAGGTTATCGAAAAACTGGTGGCCGAGCTGGATGTCGCCCAGCCGCTGGATGATGCATCGCCAGGGCAGGCTGGCCTAGATGGCGACGTACTGCCCTGGATTGGCCCACCTCAGTTGAGCGCCGCGCAACACGAGCGTGTGCGACGTGCGTTCCTGGGAGCGGACCCTGAGTTTTCCCCCTGAAAAAGGCGTTTGTCCATGCACCTGGAAATATTGCTGCAGGAGCAACTGATCAGCCGCAAGCGTTTGGCCGCATTCGCACCGGGGAAGGTGCTGCCCTTGGACCCAGGCGTCACCCGCTGTGTGGAGGTGCGGGTCAATGGACAACTGATGGCAGTGGGAGAGTTGGTGCAGTTGGAGGATCGGCTAGGGGTTGAATTGCAGGAGACGTTTCAGGAGTGGTTGCCGCGATAAGCATAGGTATCTACACAACTTTGTGTGTTGTAACAGCAGACGGTAACCACGATGCGAAGCGAGTCGCTCTTGATCTTGCTCTTGATCTGCTTTTGATCTTAGGCGCCCCG